>DKEN01000048.1:8958-14515 GCA_002452515.1 Spartobacteria bacterium UBA6821
TTCTCCAGAAATTTTCCGGTGGCGGCATCAAGCGTCTCGGCCAGCACTTTGGCCTTGGCGTTGCCAAAGGTAGCGCTGATGTGCTCGAAGGAGGGAGCCAGAGCAAAGAACTCCCCGAGGGAATCCCAGCGGAGGTAGTTGTCCTCGAGGAACTGCTGGACATGCTTCGGAGCGGAACCGCCCGCACCGGTTTCAAAGAGGCCGCCGCCGTTCATGAGCGGAACGATGGAGAGCATCTTGGCGCTGGTGCCAACTTCGAGAATCGGGAAGAGATCGGTTAGATAATCACGCAGGACATTACCCGTGACGGAAATGGTGTCCTTGCCCTGCACGATGCGTTCGAGGCTCGCGATGCAGGCCTCTGCGGGGGGGAGAATGCGGAGATCGAGCCCCGTGGTGTCGTGATCGGCCAGGCAGGTTTTGACCTTCGCGATGATCTGGGCATCATGGGCGCGCTTTTCATCAAGCCAGAAGATGGCGGTGTCACCGGTTGCCCGGGCGCGATTCACGGCAAGCTTCACCCAATCCTGAATCGGAGCATCTTTGGTCTGACAGGCGCGCCAGATGTCTCCCTCTTCGACGCTGTGTTCGAGAAGAATCTTTCCTTCGGAATCGGTGACCCGGACAACACCGCCTGCGGGAATCTCGAAAGTCTTGTTATGAGAACCGTATTCCTCAGCCGCTTGGGCCATGAGTCCGACATTGGGGACGGATCCCATGGTCTTGGGGTCGAGGGCTCCGTGCGCTTTGCAAAAATCAATGACCGCCTGATAGACACCGGCGTAACAGCTGTCGGGAATGACGGCGAGGGTGTCCTGGGTCTTGCCAGCCGCATCCCACATCTTGCCTCCGGCGCGGATCATGGCGGGCATCGAGGCATCCACGATGACATCGCTCGGAACATGCAGGTTGGTGATTCCCTTGTCGGAGTTCACCATGGCGATGGCAGGGCCATTGGCATAGGCAGCCTGGATATCCGCTTCAATGACCGCCTTCTGATCGGCAGGCAGCGTCTGGATCTTGGAGACGAGATCGCCGAAGCCGTTCTTAAAATCGACACCGAGTTCCTTGATCACCGCTGCATGCTTGGCAATGAGATCCTTGAAGAAGACCTCCACTGCATGACCGAAGATAATCGGATCGGAGACCTTCATCATCGTCGCCTTCATGTGAAGGGAGAAAAGGACTCCGTCCGCCTTGGCCTTGGCAATCTGGCTCTCGATGAAGGAGACGAGCGCCTTTTTACTCAGCACCGTGGCGTCGAGGATTTCACCTGCCTTGAGCGGGGTTTTTTCCTTGAGAACCTTAGTGGTGCCATCGGCTTCAATAAACTCGATCTTCACATCCGTTGCGGCAGGCACGGTGACCGATTTTTCATTGGCAAAGAAATCATTCTTTCCGCCCATCGTCCCAACGCTCGTCTTGGAATCGGCGCTCCAGGCACCCATGGAATGCGGATGTTTACGGGCGTACTCCTTGACGGCCTTGGGGGCGCGGCGATCCGAGTTTCCCTCGCGGAGTACAGGATTGACGGCGCTTCCCTTGATCTTGTCGTAGCGGGTCCGAATCTCCTTCTCGGCCTCGGTGGCGGGGTTGTCGGGATAGTCGGGCAGTTTGTAGCCCTTGGATTGAAGTTCGGCGAGGGCGGCCTTCAACTGCGGCATTGAGGCGCTGATGTTCGGCAACTTGATAATATTCGCTTCGGGCTGGAGCGTGAGCGCTCCCAGCTCGGCCAGAGCGTCGGAAATTTTCTGATCCTCTGTGAGGAAATCCGGGAATGCCGAAATGATGCGGCCTGCCAGAGAGATGTCGCGCAACTCGACGGCGATGCCTGCATGCTTGGTAAACGCCTGAACGATAGGAAGGAAGGAATAGGTGGCGAGTGCGGGAGCTTCGTCGGTTTTGGTGTAGAGAATGGTGGGCAGCTTGGACATGATTTCTGATATTTATAGGGAAGAAAAATGATTGGTCGATCAGAAGGAGCAAAAATTATACCTGATGAATCTTTTTGCCGCGAAACTGATAACACGCTAGTGTTGAAAGGCTATGGGCAAAACGCTTCTCGATAAAGTATGGGAGGAACACTCTGTTCGCACTCTCCCTGATGGACGGACTCAACTGCTGATCGGCACCCACCTTATCCACGAGGTGACGAGCCCGCAGGCTTTTGGCATGCTTCGCGATCTTGGGCTGAAGGTTCTCTATCCAAACCGCACGTTTGCCACCGTCGATCATATTGTTCCAACCGACCAGCGTCAGGAACCATTCTCCGATCCCCTCGCCGANNGGTGCCTTCGGAGCGATCGCCTTTGGTATCGGCACAAGCCAGGTGCGCGATGTCCTCGCAACCCAGACCATGGCCATCGGCAAACCCAAGGTTCGCCGCATCAATGTCGATGGGAAGCTCGCCCCCGGCGTCTATGCCAAGGATGTGATCCTGCACATCATCCGCCATCTTGGGGTGAATGGCGGCATCGGCTACGCGTATGAATACGGCGGATCGACCTTTGACAATTTCACCCAAGAAGAGCGCATGACCGTTTGCAACATGGCCATCGAGGGGGGGGCCCGTGTCGGCTATGTGAATCCTGACGAAACCACCTTTGAGTACCTTCGTGGCCGCCCCTACGCTCCCAAGGGAGCCGACTGGGATGCAGCCGTTGCTCGCTGGAAGGCGACCGCATCGGATGCTGATGCCGTCTATGACGATATTGTGAACTTCAAGGCCGAGGAGATTCTTCCAACCGTCACCTGGGGAATCACTCCGGCACAGGCCGTCTTCATCGACGAGGCGATTCCCGATCCGAAGAATCTCCCCGAGAAGGATCGCGCTACGGCTATCGAGGCCATCGAACACATGAAGGTCACTTCAGGAACTCCTGTTGACGGTCTCAAGATCGATGTTGCCTTCCTCGGCAGCTGTACCAACGGACGTCTCTCCGATCTTCAGGAGGTCGCCAAGCACCTCAAACTGCAGAAAGGCCGCAAGGTCGCCCCTCATGTGAAGGCGATCGTGGTTCCCGGTTCGCAGGGAGTCGCCGCCATCGCCGAGAAAATGGGCATCGCCGAGATTTTCCGCGAGGCGGGATTTGAATGGCGCGGCGCAGGCTGCTCGATGTGTCTCGGCATGAACCCGGACAAGTTGGTTGGAGATCAGCTCTGCGCCAGCTCCAGCAACCGTAACTTCAAGGGCCGTCAAGGTAGCCCGACCGGTCGCACCATGCTGATGAGCCCGCTGATGGTGGCCGCCGCCGCCCTCACGGGAACGGTCACCGACGCCCGCAAGGTCTTCGGCATTCAGTAGCCCCTACTTTTTACCTTTTACTTTTCACCTTTTACTTTTCTTCCCATGGCTCTTGAAAAAATCACCCAGGTCACCGGTCGCGGCGTTTTCATCCCCGGCGATGACATCGACACCGATCGCATCATCCCTGCCCGCTTCATGAAGTGCGTCACCTTTGACGGGCTTGGTGAGTTTGCCTTCGCTGATGCGCGGCTTCATGACAAGGAAGCGGGACGAATCCACCCGCTTGATGATCCACGCTTTGCCGGTGCGACCATTCTTCTCTCCGGGTCGAACTTCGGTTGTGGCAGTTCCCGTGAACATGCCCCTCAGTCACTCTACCGCTTTGGCCACCGGGCGATCATCGCCGAGAGTTTCGCGGAGATCTTCTTCGGAAACTCCACAACGCTTGGAGTCCCCTGCGTGAAGCTCTCCCAGCAGGACATCGCCGGTCTTGCAGCCATCATCGAGAGCGATCCGGAAGCCATGATCACCATCGACCTCACCGAAAACAAAGTGACGGTTGCCGATGTCGATTTCAGTGCCGAAATAACCATCCCAGGTCACGCCCGCGAGGCCCTGACCACGGGACGATGGGACTCCATCGCCGACCTTGTCGATGGCCTGGATGAGGTGAAGAAACGCGTCACAGCGATTCCCTACCTCGCAAGCTAGAAAGCTTGGGAGAGAATAACTTCTCAGACTTGGGAGAGCCACTTCGGTGGCTCTCTTTTTTTATCTCCGCATCCCTGTCACTGGCCGAAGTGCTTTGCCATCCCCCTCAATGGTCTTGCCCTTGCGAATTGTTTCTCTGGCTTTACGACGAGTTCCTCGTTCGGTGCTCTTCAGTGCATTTTCATCACAATTTGTTGCACTCTATTATCTCTTAAAATTCCTGAGTTCCTGAGTTTTTATTCAGTCTCTCCATCTGCGAGCGATGAAACGCATAAGCCTCAAGTCGCAGATTTTGCTTTGCCACCACAAGATATTGTGGTGAATTTCATATATCGCTTCAGAAAAACACAATGCTTTGCCCCAAGTGCTCCTCCATTGACGATAAGGTCATTGATTCGCGCCTCTCCAAGGACGGGACAAGCATCCGCCGTCGCCGGGAATGCCTGGCTTGTGAAAGTCGCTTCACCACCTACGAGCAGATCGAGCGTGTGGAACTTCTCGCCGTGAAACGCGATGGCCGCCGCGAACCCTTTGACCGGCAGAAACTCCTCTCAAGTTTCATCAAGGCGTGCGAAAAACGCCCCATTTCCATCACCATCATGGAAGAATCGGTCAACGACGTGATCAACGATCTCGAGACCGGTCAGGAAAGGGAGATTCCTACCAAGATCATCGGAGCCAAGGTGATGGAGCGTCTTCACGCCGTCGACCCGGTTGCCTATGTCCGTTTTGCCTCCGTCTATCGGAGGTTTGAAGATATCGGGGAATTCATCGAGGAGATTCAATCCCTCGAACGACGCGCCCCAAGCTCGGAAAACCAGAAGGAACTTTTCACCAAACTTCCATCATGATTGCCCTACGCGACGGAATGCCCCTGATCGTTCTCCCTGATGGGAGAAATACAACGTTCGACAAGCACTGGATCACCGCCTCCCTCCTCAAGGCTGCCGATCTCGCCGGCTACGAGCGATGGTGGCTTGCCGGGCACATCGCCGAGAGTGTCTCCGTCTATCTCCAACGCGACTTTGAGGATAACTGCGTCCCGGTGGACAATCTTGAGGAAGCCGTACGCGATATTCTCGGCACTCTGGGATTTCAGGATGTGGCATCCCACTTCCATCTCCCCGATCCTCCACTCAGCCTCTCGCTTGCCGATCTCGTACGGGAAGCGGGTACGGGCTACGAACTGGCTTTCTTCGGACTCCTGGGCAACCGCCTTCAGAGCATCGCCGGATCCCATGTCGCACGGCTGGAAATCCGAGACCTCTCCGTTTGCCTCCGACTGCTTGGCCGCAAAAAACGTCCGACAAAGTCAGGCTTGCGTGATGAGATCGTCTCCTTCATTCGCCAGCACGGACAATCGCTCGGCACCTCACGCCAGGAAGAGCCTCTGGAAATCCAGTTAAGCTAAGGAGAAAATATCGCGCAGAGACGCGGAGGCCGCAGAGGAAGAATTCTTTGCCCAAGGGGTTTCACTCAAAAGAACTCGCACAACTTAAGAAGCGACTTAAAATTTGAATGGCACTCCCCTTTTAATCCTCCCCCTCTGCGACCCTGCGTCTCTGCGCGAGAATCTACTTTCCCACTTTTAACTTTCCC
>DKEN01000050.1 GCA_002452515.1 Spartobacteria bacterium UBA6821
TTTTAGTCCGTTAAGCATTCGGACTTGTTATCAGAGTGGGCCGGGGGATACTGATTAGTATGTTCCCTCCAATTGCACGTCAGGCTGAGGACTGGGAAAGCTGGCTGGGTGTGAATGGAAAGTGCCGCTGGGTCAGTCCCTCGGTCACCAAACTTACGGGTTATACTCCCGGGGAAATCATGGCGATGCCCCACTTCGCTCCAGCAATGATTCTCTCGGATGACAGGGAGGCTGTGGTTGCCCAGCTCCGTACCGCCGCCTCCGGGACCTCGGGGCCGGACCATGGCTCTCTGGAGTTCCGATGCCTGCGCAAGGATGGCTCTTCCTACTGGCTCAATCTTACTTGGGAACGAATCGTTGACGCACACGGCCTCTCCCTGGGCATTCGCACCAAGGCAAGTGACATCAACGACCGCAAGTTTCTTGAAGATCAAAACCGTCTCGCTGCCGTTGCCCTGAATGCGATTTCACAGGGCGTCATTATCACGGATGCCCAGAACCAGATAGTTTCGGTCAATGATGCCTTCTCCACGATCACAGGCTACAGCAAGGCAGAAATCATTGGCGGAGATTTCAAGTTCCTCCAGGGACCGGAAACCGATCCAGTCACCGCCGAGGAAATTCTTTCGGCACGGCGCAATCAGGTCGAGTTCAAGGGCAAAATTGTCAACTACCGGAAGGATGGCACCACGTTTTGGAATGACATTTCCATCGTTCCCATCATGGATCAGTATGGTGCAGTTTCCGGATTTGTCACCATCACCCGGGATGTCACGGAGGCTCACGAAAGGGAAATAGAACTCCGCGAGACAGCTTTGCGGGCATTGGCAGCCGATCGGACGAAGCGTGAATTCCTTGGCATGATCAGCCATGAACTGCGCACTCCTTTGAATGCCATCATTAGCATTTCCGATCTTTTGCTCAAAGAGCACAAACTTCCTCCCGGGACACACGATCAAATCCGCCTGATACAAGGCGGCGGGGAGGGACTGTTGCGGATCGTGAATGACATTCTCGATTACAGCAAAATCGAGGGCGGCGGGGTGCAACTTCAGCACATTCCTTTTTCCGTGTCAGATCTTGCATGGCGCGCGGTTCGTTTCATCGAAGCCGAGGCAAAGGCCAAGTCGCTCGAACTCGCCGTGGTCATCGGGGATAATGTCCCGGGGACTGTGCGTGGTGATCCGGACAGAATCCAGCAGGTATTGCTGAATCTGTTGCGCAATGCCGTGAACTACACTGCGTCCGGGAGCATCACCCTCGGCATTGAGATCGTCCTCGATGGATCGCACGCAGGGCGACTCCGCTTCTCCGTGACAGATACGGGATGCGGTATTTCCAAGGAATTTCACAAGACAATTTTCCAACCCTTCACCCAGATTCACAAAGACGCCTCGCAGAAGTTTGCTGGAATCGGGATCGGTCTCTCGATTTCCAAACAGCTTGTTGAAAAAATGGGCTCCCTCCTTTCGGTGGAAAGCGAGTCTGGAAAAGGAAGTGTTTTTTCCTTTGATATCCTTCTCCCCACGACCTCTTCGATAGAACCCACTCATCGAGGTGATGAACTTGATCTGGGGGCACTCAACAAGACCTTCGCCAAGCGGTTCCCGCTGAGGATCATGGCCGTCGAGGACAATATCATCAATCTGAAGGTACTGATCCGCATTCTGGAAAATCTCGGCTATGACGATGTCCTCTCCGCGACAAGCGGTGAAAGCGCCCTGACCTTCGCTCATCACGAAAAGATTGATCTGATTTTTATGGATCTTCACATGCCGGGCATCGACGGCATTGAGACGACGCTCGTGATCCGTTCACTGGAACAGAAAAATCCCGATGCTCCTACGAAGAAGATCATTGCTTTGACGGCCAATCTGAGTCCCTCCGTGCGCAAGCAGTGTTTCGATGCCGGGATGAATTTGTATATCGCAAAGCCCTTTAACACGCGTTCGCTTGCCGAGGGGATTGCCATCAGCCAACAAAATCGGAGCTCTTAGACATCGCCCTCCGGGCTGACCGCTCCGTTTTGGGACTAAGCGGTGCCAAATACCTTGGCGCGGAACTGGCCTCTATCGCCTTCACGGAAAGTAGGGGTTTTCACCATGCGTCGCCTTGCGTATCATTGACCTTTCCATAAAAAGGGAGATATCTCTTTCAACCATTTTGCGCCCGTAGCTCAGGGGATAGAGCAGGGGTTTTCTAAACCCTTGGTCGCAGGTTCGAATCCTGCCGGGCGTACCATTCTTCATTCGAGTGATGCGGATCAAAAAGTCTGGTGGTGAGTCCCTGCGAGCCGCAGAATCTGACGATGCTTGAGATCACGATTCTGGCCAGCGGCAGCAACGGAAATGCCGCATTGGTAAGAACCGAAACGGCTTCCTTCCTTGTCGATGCGGGTCTCAGCACCAAGGAGCTGACCCTGCGCCTCGCAAGCTGTGGTGTGGAACCGCGCGATCTGACGGCGATCCTGATCACCCATGAACACGGGGATCATTCGCGCGGGTTGGCCCAATGGGCAAAGCGTCATGCCACACCGGTCTATTGCAACAGGCAGACGGCGGCCATTCTGCGGGACAAAGTCGTTGATTTCGGTGGCTGGAAGATTTTCGAAACCGGCGCTGAATTCGTCCTAGAGGGAACAACGATCCGATCTTTCCTGGTCCCGCACGATGCCGTGGAGCCGGTCGGATTTGTCATCCGATCACGCGGGCGTTCTTTTGGATTCCTGACGGATCTCGGCCATGCCACCACGCTGGTGACTGAATCACTTCGTGGTGTCGAGGGACTCCTGATCGAAACGAACTACGACGAAGAACTCCTTCAGCAGGACACCAAGCGACCTTGGGCAATCAAACAGCGCATCCAGTCACGCCACGGTCATCTCTCAAATGCAGCGGCGGCGGAAACTGTCGCCCAGATTCACCACGACGGACTTGCCCACCTGCTCCTCGGCCATTTGAGCCGTGACTGCAATCGGGAAGATCTCGCTTTGGCAGCAATGAAAAAGGCGCTCGACGGCAGCTCCACGGAAATCTTCTGCGCTACCCAGGAAACCATCTCCCCAAGTATTAGATTAGCGTAGTGCAAGGATAAATTGCTCGTGCCAAATAAGATAAGCCCAGTTTACTGCTATCAGTAATCCGCAGCCGAGAGAGAGCATGCTCGCTTTATTCGGCGGGAGATTCTCCCATCGGAGGCGTGGCAATCTTGCGGTGATAACAATCACGGCATAAAGGAGATAGACTACTAATCCTAGTATAATAAGCATCCCGAGCGGATTGAAGAAAAAGGCGGTGATGGGATCGCCATGAAGCAGGCACCGCATCCCACGCGTCATCCCACAAGTCGGGCAGGGAATCCCAGTCAAGGCATGAAACGGACAAAGCGGTGTAGGCAGTCCGGCACAGATCCAACACGCTGATAACAAGAACGTTAAAACAAGTATAAAGCCCCAGAGAAGTTCGGGATCCCGTTCACCGGGAATCAGGGGACGCCAGTGAAATTTGATCAAAGCCGGTTCCTGCTTCCTTTTAATGCCCCAGTTTGCTGAGATCGGCAAAGCTGATCCCGGCTGCCACACCAACCATCAGAAACAGACCGCAACAGAGAATTCCCGGCAGTAGGAAGGCGAGCGCAGCCTTCCACCCACTGATCTCCTGGGTCTTCATGAGCCCGATGATGATGGTGTAAACGCCCCAGACAATCGCCATTAACCCACCGCAGAGAGGCAGAAAATTGAAAACCGCGGCACTGGCCTGTGCATAGCAAATGACGCGGAAGGTGGTTTCAAAGGGGCGATTCGCCCCACCCAAAAGTTTCAGCGAGAGATGCGTGAGTCCAGAGCCGAGGAAGGCGGTTACGGTATAAAGTGCAGGCGAGAGAAGGATCGTTCCGAGCAGGGTGTAGCTCAGCATGTTTTTGGGCATGTGCTGAACCTGAGCGGGCAGCGTTCCCGATTGCAGGGAGAACGAAAGGATCTGATAGAACACGGAAACCGCATAGCTCGCGCAGCTGAGGATGACAAAGTAGAGCAACGGATTCGTCAGCCCTCCCTCGCGCTTCATCCGGGCAAAGGTTTCGCCGGGACGCATCAGCACGGCACTTACCGTTCGCGAAAGAGCGGGGAAGAAGCCCAGCGTCTCCCTTTCTTCCCATGCTGGTTCGGTTCCTTCTCCGATGACTTCTTCAAGTGCAGGAGTTGCCGCTTCTGCTTCGGTTAGCGGCGGAGGCGGCGTATCAAGGCCCCAGAGCGGAGCCATTTCACTCAATGGCTTCCAGGTGTCCATTCCGACGCGCCAGACGAGATCCTTCGCCGCGAAACGTCCCGTGCGAATCCCCTCGCGGATTTCCTCCTCGCCAAAGGAGCCAAGTGTCTGCTGATTGCGCGCGATATGGATAGTAGCCATGGAACAAGGATGAATTATGAAGGACGAATTATGAAGGAATATCAGCTAAGGAAGAATGTCTACCTAAGACAAAGAAGATTTCATCGGCGTTTTCCCAACGCTTGATTCTGCTTTCATCATTCATCTCTCCTCCTTCATCCTTTTGGAATGTCTCCGCCAACCACCCTGCTTCTGACGCTCGACTGCCCCGACAGGGTCGGGTTGCTGGCACGGATCACCGGGTTCATTGCCGAGCAGCGGGGAAATTTCACCGAAGTGAACCAGTACACAGATGGTATCAGCAATTGGTTTCTCGCACGATTTGCCTTTGAAATTCCTACCACGTCCACACTCGAGTCAGTTCGCCGGGATTTTGCCGTGATTGCCGAGGAGTTGGGAGCGCGCTGGGAATTGCGGGATCGGGCGAAACCACTGAGGACGGTACTGCTTGTCAGCAAGCAGGATCATTGCCTGGCCGATCTTCTCTGGCGGTGGCGCTCCCATGAGTTGACCATCGAAATTCCACTGGTGATTTCCAATCACGACGATCTGCGCTCGAGCGTCGAAAAGGAGGGGCTTCCCTTCGTCCATCTTCCGATCGAAGGGAATGCCGCCGAAAAAGAAGGGTGCTTCCGACGCCTAGCCGATGTCCTGAGTGAAGCGGGTGCGGAGCTGATCGTTCTCTGCCGTTACATGCAGGTCTTTCCTGGCTGGCTCTGCGCGCAATATCCGAATGCCGTCATCAACATCCATCACTCTCTCCTCCCTTCCTTTGCCGGAGCCGATCCTTACCGGCGCGCCTATGACAGGGGTGTGAAGCTGATCGGGGCGACCTGCCACTACGCAACCGAGGAGCTTGATGCTGGGCCGATCATTCATCAGGAAGTGATCAAGGCAGAACACTTCCACACGCCGGACGACCTCCGCAGGCTCGGACGCGACTGCGAGAAGCTGGCCCTCGCGCGCGGCGTGCGCTTCCATGTCGAGGATCGCATTGTGGTGCACGGCTCACGGGCTATTGTTTTCGGAGACTGAGAGGGGGGAAAAGCTGAAATGCCGAGGGTGCGGATCAGGACTGAAGACTTTTAGATCGGCTGGCGAATGAACTGCGGGCATTCTCTTCGGATGGAGAGTTCACTCCTGTCAGTTTTTCAGCTTTCAACTTTCAGCTTTCAGCTTTTTTCTTTTCCCCAGCCATGTCCGACTCATCCATACACCTGCGCGCCAGGGGACTCCATCAGACCTACGTACTCGGCGTGGAGCGCCTCAAGGTATTGCAAGGAGTCGATCTTGATGTGGTGCGCGGCGAAGTTGTCTTTCTGCGCGGGGCCTCCGGTGCTGGCAAATCAACCCTGCTCTACATCCTCGCCGGCCTGGAACATCCAAAGGAGGGAACCGTCGAGTTTGAGGGCGAGCAGCTTTTTGCCCTTAGTGGTGACAAGCAGGCCCGTCTCAGGAACAAACGGATGGGCTTCGTCTTTCAATCTTACTTTCTCCTGCCCGAGCTGACCGCCCTGGAGAATGTCCTCCTCCCTGCGATGCTTGGTGGATCTCGGAGCGAGAAAAAGGCCCGTGAACTGCTCGACCGAGTGGGTCTTTCCGGCCGACTCGATCATCTTCCCTCTCAGCTCAGTGGTGGAGAGCAGCAGCGTGTCGCCATCGCCCGCGCACTGGCCAATGCCCCTGAGATCCTGCTGGCCGACGAACCGACCGGCAACCT
>DKEN01000056.1 GCA_002452515.1 Spartobacteria bacterium UBA6821
AGATGTCGAGGGCGAGGCCCTTGCCACCCTCGTGGTGAACAAGCTACGTGGCACCCTTCAGATCTGCGCCGTCAAGGCTCCCGGATTCGGAGATCGCCGCAAGTCCATCCTCGAGGATATCGCCGTCCTCACCGGTGGTCGCCTGATCACCGAAGACCTCGGTATCAAGCTTGAGAACATCACGCTGGAAGACCTCGGTCGCGCCAAGCACATCACCATCGACAAGGAAAACACCACCATTGTTGAGGGTGCCGGCAAGACCGCCGACATTCAAGGCCGTGTTGGACAGATCCGTCGCCAGATCGAGGACACCACCAGCGATTACGACAGCGAGAAGCTCCAGGAGCGCCTTGCCAAACTCGCAGGCGGCGTCGCCGTCATCAATGTCGGTGCAGCCACCGAGACTGAGATGAAGGAAAAGAAGGCCCGCGTCGAAGACGCCCTTCACGCCACCCGTGCAGCGGTTGAGGAAGGTATCGTCCCCGGTGGCGGTGTCGCTCTCATTCGTGCTCAGAAGGTGCTCGACACCCTCAAACTTGAAGGTGACGAGTTGGTTGGTCTCGAGATCATCCGTCGTGCCGTTGAGGCTCCTCTCCGCCAGCTTGTCGCCAATGCAGGCAAGGAAGGTGCGCTTGTCGTCCAGGAAGTGAAGAAGGGCAAGGGCAATGAAGGTTACAACGTTGCCACCGGCGAATACGTCGACCTCGTGAAGGCCGGTATCGTTGACCCGACCAAGGTCACCCGTAGTGCTCTTCAGAACGCCGCTTCCATCAGCGGACTCCTGCTGACCACTGAGGCCGTCATCGCTGACGCCCCTGAAAAGGACAAGGGTCCTGCCATGCCACCAGGCGGTGGAATGGGCGGAATGGGTGGAATGGACTACTAAGTCCGACTCCCCCGCTTCCAAAAGAAGTTATTGCAACAGCCGGGTCGCAAGACCCGGCTGTTTTGTTGTCAGCGTGGTGCTTGCGATATTGCCGCTCTCGCTCCCGCGAGTAGAGCCCTCCGGGCTACGCTGAGCGTAGGCTATCCTGGCCGTCCCCACGGCCCAGTATTGGCGGAGAGTTGCTGGCCTATGCTTGCCGTAGCTCTCCATTCAAATCTTGCTGCGCCTCAGAGACGATAATACTAGGGACTGACCCCGCTTATTTGTTATTTGTGCCGAACAAAAATGTTTCTTGTTTAGAGTGTCTTTGAGATTGTTGATGCGGTGGTAAAAAGACATTAGGGATTATCATGAAAATTGTATCAGCCAACCCTGATCCCCACTTTCTCTATCTGGAAACAGATATGGGAGAACTTGCAGTATGGGGAAGAGATTATCTGATGGATGCGGGACTTGCCAGCGTGCGGGGAACCAATGGGAACCCGCCTTTTTTCATGGAGGAATTTCAGATGCCAGAGGATAAGGAAAATAATATTCTCCCGCGAAAGTTTAGGGGAACTACTGATCCCGTGATTGTATGTATGGCTCGCAGGTATCATACCTTTCATAACATTAAGCCCATCGATTTTCCTATTCCAACGATGAAAGAGGCAAGAAAAGAGCTGTATTCTGGAAAGGATCTATTCGGGGGAAAGTGGGCGAATCCTATACTCCCTGAAAAGAAATTTAAGGATTCTATAGTGGCGTAAACAATCTAGGTTATTTCAGCATCGTCAAAAATGGACGGTGGATGGCGAATTGAGATAAACTTTCAGTGAGGTCTTAACAGAATTCCATGCGGTAATAATACGCTCCGATCTTGCACAAAAGCCGGGGACCGCCTAAGGGAAAATAATGTATCACCTGCCTGCTATCCTCACGCCGACAGGAGAAGAAGAGATATTGCTTAACAATGGCGTTGTGCGCCTGCCGAAGGCGACACCCCAATTTTCTTCGTGGAGTGGACCTATTTTGTTTGATCGCTATGGTGGTAAGGCAGTTCTCGATTTTCACGGTGAAGCACTTTTTGCAGAGTTGGTGATTCTTCGATTATTCGAAGCAGAAGGCTGGAGCGGCGTTTGGGTCGATTCTTACCGGCGTTGTTTTCGCAGAAATCCACTAGAGAAAGTGGAAGTACCGAAAATTAGGCTTCGAGTTTTTGAGCAACTTCGAGAAGCAGTGGGAGCGAGGGGTGGCTGTTTTGACGTATTCATGTGGAGGGAAGATACGATGCTTTTTGCTGAGGCTAAGCATAATGGTCGCGATAAGTTTCGCCCGACACAGATTCGATGGCTGGAGGCTGCACTGCAGATTGGTATACCAATCAAATCATTTTTGGTTGTGGAGTGGTCGCTAAATAATAAGCCAAACCAGTCGTCTAGCATCAATGAGTAAAAGCCGACTGGAAGCATTCAGCGACGGTGTGATCGCCATCATCATCACGATCATGGTTCTGGCCTTGCAGCCGGTTCACAACATGAATCTGATGAACCTGCACTTAGTTCTTCCGACATTCGGGAGCTATCTGGTGAGTTTCCTCTTCGTGGCGATTTACTGGGTAAATCATCACCATCTCTTCCAGATGGTGCGGGTCGTCGATACAAGGATCCTGTGGTATAATATGAACCTGCTCTTTTGGCTTTCCCTGTTTCCTTGGGTGACTGCCTCCGTCGGAGAGAATCTTGGGAATCCCCTCGGTATTAGTCTCTATGCGTGTGTGACGCTGGTTTGCGGAATTTCATCCAATCTGTTGCGCAGGGAGGTCGAGAGACATATTCCCCAGGATCACGACCATCATCTTCATCATCTCCGCAGAAACAGGCGGAGTGTGATCGCCCTCTCCTGCTATTTCGGAGGAATTGTGATTGCCTGGGTTTCGATACCAGCGGCCATCCTCCTGGTGATCTTTCCGATGATGATGTACCTCTTTGCCGACAAAATCTTCCCTGAGCAGAAGATGAAGTCAACTTGAGCTGTTTTTTAGAGTTATCTGGTCAATTAGTTGCCTCTCTTGGATTCATCCCCCGCCGATTGATCGAAAGGAAAAGAAGGGACTCGCGCAGAGGCGCAGAGACGCGGAGAGGTTTGGAAAAAAGGCATGGGGGGGGCTTGCATTGGAGATTGCCGTCTATTCCTTCTCAGCGTCTCTGCGCCTCTGCGCGAGATTTCTCACTTTTTGAGTAAGTCAGAATAAATCAAAAAATCTCTAATGAAGAACCGTTGACTTATGCGAGGGCTTCGGCTCTTTCCTAACGGGGAGGCCGAGTGGTTTGGCGGGGCCTCCTGAGTCGCTGGTAGGAAGCGTCGGGTTTGGCACATTGCCGCCATCATCTCCCCCATCCTTCTCATGGGGATCGCAGAGGTGGTCGACAGCGATGAAAATGGCCTTGGAGTGGCGGGCGAAGAAAAAATTAAAGAGGGCAATCGGTGTCAGGACCGTCGCAAAGAGCACGAGGAGGTCGAGATGGTAGAAGGCTTCGAGAAAGAGATAAATACTGACTCCTAAAAGGCTACCCACGCCGTAATTGATCAGCCAGACCGAGGCTAGAAAATAGCCAGGCTCCCGTTCATACGGATAACCGCAACGGGGACACCCATCAAGCGGGGTGAACCAATCACGGAGCGAGCGAGTCTGAAGTACGGGAAGAAAGATGCGTGAGATTCCGCAGACCGGGCAGCGCAGCATCATGGCCCTTCCCAGGTAGCGCGAAATGGATCGCTTGCTCGCCATGCTCACAATCAGTTCGTCCAGCGACCGTTTTTGCTGCCGAGCGTCGGATGCCAGCCAGGATCATCGCTGCCGGAGTAGTCGGTGCTGCCGATGGCGCCGATCATCTTCTGGCCGGTAGCCTTGCGCCAGAGGGCGCTCATGCTCTCGCCGGTATGGCATCCCCAGCTCTTGATGAAGGTGTGGGGGGCGAAGTCAGCGCGGTTGATCTGACCCAGTTCAGTCTCGTGAAGCCAGGTCTTGGAACCGCTGTCGATTTCGTTGCTATAATCGAACATGAAACAGGCACGGTTGGAGTGACCAAAGTATTCAAAATCGGCAATCTTGACGCTGTCACGAGGCTGCCCGGCATTCAGGTAATTCAGGAACTGCTGTTTGGTGTCAAAGAAAACAAGGTGGAGCTTGAATTTCTGCTGCACGCTCTGGATTTCCTGAAGCAGGTTTTGTTTTTCCTGACGCTCCCCACGGCGGACATAGCCGGGTCTGTAAACAAGCCAGGTGATGAGGGCGTTGTCGCCGTTGGCCTGCCTCAGTTCCTCAAGTCGTATTCTCGAGGCATGGACGAAGTTTGCCCACCAATGATCGTGGGGGATACGCTTGAACTTCTCCCACTCGATCAGCGACGGACTTCCGGTGACGACGATGTATTCGGGTGTATAGGTTTGTTGGGCGCGAAGGGCAACACTGCCCGGAAGAAGCAGGAGCAGTAGACAGAGTATGGCTCGTTTCATGATCAAGGAGTGAAGGTGGGTGGCGAAAATCTACTCCAATGCAATCACACACTCAATCTCGACATCGAAGGCGCCGGGAAGTTGGGCACCGACCGTAGCACGGGCAGGAGGATGGTCGCCGCCGAAATATTCGGCATAAACCGCATTCATTTCCTGAAAATTCTCCGAACTCAGATTACTGAGATAGACCCGGCAGGAGACCGTATTTGCCAGGTTTGCTCCCGATCCTTCTGCGATTCTGCGGATATTCTCAAGAACCAGACGGGTTTGCTCGGTAATGCTGCCGCGCTCGATCTTCCCGGTAGTCGGATCCCACGGCGTCATTCCGGAAACGAAGAGGAGTGGACCAGCGGTGGAAACGGCCAGCGAATAAGGGCCTAACGCAGGAGGACAATCGAGGATGGTACGATGGCTGGTTTTCACTTGGGAAAATACAACGGGTGAAACCGGAAAGTTGAAAGCTGAAAAGACTACGGGGTATGACGGATNNGGTTAGGGGAGACCTTTCTCGGCGGTTTGGCACCCAATTTTGACGGAAGAGAGGGCTTGCGTCCAGGAGTTGCCGGCTTACGCGGCTTGCCCGAGGGTTTGGCCCATCCATCCGTGGTGGCAATGGAAGAGGGCTCGGAGTTTGCCTGAACGACTGTTTTAGGCTTCAAGGGGGGCTTGATCTTTTTTGGACGCGGTGCAAGCAGAGCCTTGCGCAGTATCTCCAGATCCTCTTCACGTAGATCACGGTAGCTGCCGGGCTTGACTCCCCGCAGGGTGAGGGGACCGAGACGCGTCCGGGTGAGTCGCTTCACATTGAAGCCAAGCTGACCAAGCATGACGCGGATTTGACGCTTCAGCCCCTGATGAAGCACAATCTGGATTTTATTCGGCGCAAGGGCGCGCACGGATTCAATGCGGGCTTTGGCACCATCGATCCATGTTCCTTTTTTGAGGGCGGCGGCATCACGCTCGGTGAATGTCTTGTCGAGGACGACCTCGTATTCCTTGTCAACCCCCTTGGAGGGATGCATCAAGTCCTGGGCGAGTGTCCCATCGTTGGTGAGCAGGAGCAATCCCTCGCTCTCCTTGTCGAGTCGGCCAACATGAAAGAGATTCCCTGCATCCGTGGGAATGAGTTCAAAGATCGTCCTCTCTGCAAACTTGTCGCTACGGGTCGTGGTGTAACCAGCGGGCTTGTTGAGCAGGATCGTCCGGGGGGCGATGGCGTGAATGACGCGTCCACTGATGCGGACATCATCCCCGTCGTTAACCCGAATGGACAGATCCCGGGCCACAGAACCATTGATGGAGATACGGCCTTTGAGGATATGCTCCTCGCAGGAGCGTCGCGATCCCAATCCGGCAGCCGCCAGAAAACGATTCAGGCGCATCCCCGTTTCCTTCGAAACGGCAGGAGTGCGCCTGGTTGGGGAAGAGCTTCGTGCCGGTCTGGCGGAAGCCCCGGAAGAATGATCCGAGGAAGGGATCAGGGCTTGATTTGGTTAAGCGTCGGGCTTGGTCTTGGGCAGTCCGATGACACGTTGCTCGGGCTTGAACTGACCGCGCTTCTTGAGCAATTCAACGCGCTCATAGCGCTTCAGCACGCTGCGTTTGGCAGCGATGGTGCTGCTTCCTTTAAGGCTGGGATGTTGGCTCATGGGGCGTGGAATCTACGGGATAAGGAATGAAATGGCAACTATTAAACAAGGCCGAGTTTCATCCGTCCGGCTTCGCTGATCATGCTCTGATTCCACGCGGGATCCCAGACGAGTTCGACCTCCGCTTCGTCTATTCCCTCAAGGGTTAGGATCTTGCCTCGAGCATCGGCAGCGATGGTCGGACCCATGCCGCACCCGGGTGCGGTGAGCGTCATTTTCACATGAGCCTTGGTGACACCTTCCTCGGGATGCACAAGGTCGCATTCGTAAATCAAGCCGAGGTCGACGACATTGACTGGAATTTCGGGATCAAAAACTGTCTTGAGTTGATTCCAGACAGCTTCCTCCAGAGAGCCTTCCACGGCGGTCTTCGCCGGAGTCGTGGTGGCGGAGGCTTCCAGGCCGAGGGCGTCGGCATCTTTTTCATCAATGCGTGCCAGGCCGCCCGGAGTGGCCACCGTGTAGGTGCCCCCGAGGGACTGGGTGATCATGACCTTGGTGCCGGCCGGGAGAATGAGGATGTTGCCGCTCGGAATCTGAACAGCATCGGTATCGCGTTTGAGGACGATTTCTTGGTGGTTTTGCATGGGAAAAAGCTGAAGGTGAAAATTTAGGGAATGCGAATGAGGGTGAGAGAATGCTACTGGCTGGGAAGAGGAATATCCAGCCGGTCTTTACTTAAGACTTTGGGATCAGGGTGATTTTCACTTTTCCCACAGGGGCTATCTGATCTGACAAGGTGGGGCCTGATACCGGAGGAGCGACAGGGGCCGGATTTTTGGAAGCCTCTGGGTCGAGGGCGGAACGGAGCGCATCCTCGACAAGCTGGGCACAGTGAATCTTCATCGGGGGGAGCGGGCCAAGCGGAGAGGCAAGTTCTTCTCCAGAAAGCGACAGTGCCTCACTGGCGGTCTTGCCCCGGATCATCTCGGTGGCCACGCTCGCCACGGCAATGGCTGTCTGACAGCCGAAAGTCTGGAACGAGGCACGGTCGATGACGCGGCGGCCATTCTCCTCCTTGAACTTTACCCACATCCGCAGCATGTCTCCGCAGTCACTGCGGCCAACAGTGCCGACGGCATCGGCGGACTCCATCTCTCCGAGATTTTTTGGATGACGGGCCGCTTCCTCGATCGTCTGGGTCAATTTTTCCGAAGTGTCGCTCATTTGATTACGAGGCCTCCACGGTATAACGGGGGAGGGTGGTGTCGGCGGTTGCCGCATAGGCATCGATGCCCCCTTTTAATCCTTTTACTGCTGTGAATCCATGTCCTGCAAAATAAGCGGCTGCATCCAGCACACGACTTCCCGAGTGATCGATCAGGATGATCTCCGTCTCCTTCGGCCAATTCATCGCAGCCTGCATGATCTCCTGGGTCATGAACTCGGTGCCGGGAATCGCAACGGCTTCAAATTCCTCACGAGTACGGATATCGAGAAGTTTAAGGGTGGCATCGGTGAGGCTTGATCGCAGATCAGCGGGAGAGATCAGGAGTTTTTCATCCTGTTCATGGCCTGCCTGAATTTCATTGAGAACGCTTTCGGGATCAAGGCCCCCGTTACGCTGACAAATCTGGGAAAGTGTCTCTGTCAGGGCAAATCCACAGCTGCTGCATCCACCGATATGATGGAGTTGAAAAAGGGTGCGCCGTGCACCAGGAAAACGGGTGAGCAATTCCTCCATACTGGATTGGGTCAAGTTTTCTTGGGCAAGCAGTGTCATCCCCAACAGGTTGGATCTATTCATGCGAGGCCGCAACGAATAAACAAGCACCTGGGAAGGTGCGCGTAAGACTGCCGAAGGCGGCCCGGAGGGCGGCACGGCTTTGCGGGAGCAAAGTGCCGTCAATCAGGTGTGCCCTCCCTGCCTATTTGTGATATAACTCAGGCATGGTCACGATCACTTCCACCTATGACGGCGGTCTCCGCTGTTCTTCCACCCATGGTCCCTCAGGTCAGACGCTTGTTACTGATGCTCCTGTTGATAATCATGGCAAAGGGGAGAGCTTTTCCCCAACCGACCTCGTTGCCACAGCCATCGCCAACTGCATGTTGACCGTCATGGGAATCGCCGCCGAACGCCACGGCGTGGATCTCAAGGGAACTCATGTTGTGATTGGCAAGGAAATGAGCGCCGATACCCCGCGTCGCATCGTGGCCCTCCGTTCCGTCATGACAATTCCCCTTGCCTTGGATCACCCTCAGCGCGCCCTGCTGGAAGCGGCGGCCAAGGCGTGTCCCGTGAAGCAAAGTCTGTCGAAGGAGATTGACTCCTCGGTGGAGTTTCTGTGGGTGGGATAACCACGGTGTTTTCATTCCTCTTGGTTTTTCCCTAAAATCTTCCGGCTTGTTTCAAGAAGCTGAAAAAGTGCCAAGAGAAAAAGGAGAAGAGAGAGGGCGAGAAAGACCCAGTGCAGGGTGAAAAGGAGAATCTGCGTCGTGCTAGAAAACGGGATGATCACTCCCGGCTTGGTAAGTAGCCATGCAAAGAAAGTGGCGATTAAGGCGAGCAGGCTGGCGATGAAAAGATCGATGCCGGCGCGGTAGATCGTCTCCAGCAGCAGATCGCTTGTGAATGAGGTCGAAACGCGGCTCCAGTTAAAGGCTAGAGCGCTCAGGGAGAGCAGCGTGATGAAGGAGGAAAAGGAGAGGATTTCGTTTGAGGTGCCCAGCTCCGTGAACTGCATGCCGAGCAAAACAACCAGGATGAGTACGAAAAAATAGGGAATCAGCAGAAGGGAGAGCCAACGGAGTGGTTTATGAACTAGGGAGAGAGAAAAAGACATGCGGGTGATGGAATGTTGAATAGAGGAGATTGAAAAGCAGGAGCTCTGTTTTCATCAGACCTCTGCCGTCTAAGATTTGCAAAAAGAAAGCAACTGTGACATGGATGGAGCTTATGCAATTCGCCGCATCCTCAGTCCACGCCGCCAAGAGGGTTTCTTGGGGTGTTTTTTCCCGCGCAGTCTGCGCTGGCGGCTTTCTCGTGCTTGCTCTCTAATTCAACTCTCGGTGCGGTCTGGCCTTATTTGCCCGGAACGTACCGGGAATAACCACTGACCTGTATGAACTCCGATAGAGTCCTGATTTTTGACACGACACTGCGCGATGGCGAGCAGTGTCCCGGTGCCTCCATGAACCTGCGTGAAAAGCTGGAGATTGCCCGTCAGCTTGCCCGGTTGAAGGTCGATATCATCGAGGCGGGATTTCCGATCATCAGTGACGGAGATTTTGAGGCTGTCGAGACGATAGCCCGCGAAGTTTCAGGACCGATCATCGCGGGTTTGGCCCGGTGCGTGCCGAAGGATATCGAAGCAGCCGGACGGTCGCTGCTGCCCGCTGGGGAACGCGCTCGCATTCATGTTTTTTTGGCGACTTCCAAAATCCACCGCGAGCACAAGCTGCGCAAGGCGAGCGAGGAGATTCTGCGCCTGACGGGGGAAGGGGTGCGTCAGGCCAAGTCGTATGTTTCCGATGTGGAGTTCTCTCCCGAGGACGCCTCGCGCACGGAGCCGGAATTTCTGGCCGAAGTGGTGCAGGCTGCGATCGAAGCGGGAGCTACTACAGTCAATATTCCAGATACTGTCGGCTACGCCATGCCGGGCCAGTATGCCGATTTGATCACCTACCTTCGGAATCATGTGAGGGACATCAACAAGGCGGTGATCAGCGTCCATTGTCATGACGATTTGGGAATGGCCGTGGCCAACTCCCTGGCCGCTGTTCAGGCTGGGGCCCGCCAGGTCGAGGGAACCTTCAACGGCATCGGTGAACGTGCCGGAAACGCCGCGCTGGAGGAAGTCGTCATGGCGATCAAGACACGCCCCGATGTCTTTGCAGGACTTTCCACTGCGGTTGAAACCCGTGAGATTCTGAAAACTTCACGCCTGATCAGTCGCCTCAGCGGACTGCAGGTGGCACGGAGCAAGGCGATCGTCGGTGAAAACGCCTTTGCCCACGGTTCCGGCATCCACCAGGACGGCATTCTGAAAATGCGAGAGACCTACGAGATCATGGATCCGCAGGAAGTCGGCTGGGGTGGCACTGATCTGCCGCTGACCAAGCACAGTGGACGCCATGCCATGGTGGCCCGTTTGGAGCAACTGGGATTCACGCTGACCGACGGGGAAATTGTTCCGATATTCACCCGTTTCAAGGAGCTTGGGGATAAGAAGAAATTTGTCTATGACGACGATCTGGTCGCTCTTGCCGGTGATGCGGTTGCCGGTGAGACAGGGGCCTATTCACTGGAATACATCCATGTAACCAGCGGTAGTAGCACGGTGCCGACAGCTACCGTTCGCATCCGCCATGCCGGTGAGACACTCCAGGACTCAAGTCCCGGCAATGGGGCCGTTGATGCTGCCATGAAGGCGATTGACCGGATCGTGAAACGCACCGGCCACTTGGCTGTTTATCTCGTTGAAGCCGTCACCGAGGGGCAGGATGCCCTGGGTGAAGTGACGCTGAAAGTTGATTTCGGCGATGGGCGTCTCATCACCGGAAAGGGAGCTTCTACCGATGTGATCGAGGCAAGCGCGCGAGCCTATGTGAATGCAATCAATCGGGCGCTTGTCATGCCCAAGCCGATTCCCGGCGTGGTAGGCTCTCTTGTTTGATTTTTCCAAAATTTGCTTCAACTTCTCCCCGTATCTGAATCCTAGATCCTTAGCTACTATCCATCATGAATAAAACACTCCTCATCATCCTTGGCATCATCGTCATCCTCATCCTTGCGGCAGTTGGCAGCTATAACGGATTGGTTGGCAGTTCGCAGGCGGTCGATTCCTCCTGGGCGCAGGTTCAGAACGTCTATCAGCGGCGAGCCGACCTGATCCCGAATCTTGTCCAAACTGTGCAGGGTGCGGCGAATTTCGAAAAATCAACCATCGTGCAGGTCACCGAGGCCCGTGCTTCCGTTGGTAAGGTGCAGATCAACCAGAACCAGGCTCCGTCAGATGCAGCCCAATTGCAGCAGTTCCAGCAGGCGCAGGGACAGCTGAGTAACGCCCTCTCCCGCCTGCTCGTGGTTTCCGAAAATTATCCCGATCTCAAGGCGAGCGCCAATTTCCGTGATCTTCAGGCGCAGCTTGAAGGCACCGAGAACCGCATCGCCGTAGAACGAGGCCGCTTCAATGAGGTAGTGCAGGCTTACAACACCAAGATAAAAACCGTCCCGACAGTTTTCTTTGCCGCCTTACTTGGGTTCCAGCCCAAGCCTTATTTTCAGGCAACTGCAGGAGCAGAAACAACTCCCGCTGTTAAGTTTGATTTTGGCACGCCTGCTGCAAAGTAACATACCGGCCGCCTGTTCATGATCCGGCGCCTGATTTCAGCCTGCTGCCTCCTGGGAATACTGGGCGGAGAAAGCATTGCTGTGGCTGCGTCTCTTCCTCCCGCACCCAGCCAGTATGTCACCGATGAGGCGGGGGTCATCTCACCGGAAGTAGTAGTCGATCTGAATCGTCAGTTGGCAGCCTTTGAGAAGGAGACTTCGAATCAGATTGTCGCCGTGGTGTATCCTTCGTTGCCCGAGGGGCTCTCCATTGAGGACTATGCCCAGCAGTTGGCCACGGCATGGCATATCGGTCAGAAAAAAATCTCCAATGGAGTGCTGATCCTTGTCTTTATTCAAAGTAAAAAGGCCTGGATTCAGACCGGCTATGGCCTTGAAGGGGCTCTGCCCGATGTCGTCTGTCATCGGATTGTAAAAGAGGTCATGTCACCTCCCTTCCGTGCGGGAAATTATAACGCCTGTCTTTCGAATGGGATCCATGCAGTGATTCAGGCAACCAAGGGGGAGTACAAGGGAACAGGAGGCAAGCCAACCACCCTGCGTGACCTGCTTTTTTCTCCCCTAGGGTTATTCCTGCTCGTCCTGCTGATTCTGGTGATCACTAACCGTTTCCGTGGGGGAGGTGGAGGTGCCGGAGGCATGGATCCCGGCTCCGCAGCCACAGGATTTTTTATCGGAAGTGGACTTGGAGGTGGTTGGGGAGGAGGCTCCGGTGGATCGGGCGATGGCGGAGGATTTTCCGGTGGAGGTGGAGATTTTGGCGGCGGCGGCGGAGGAGGAGATCTGTAGAATGCCTTTCAGTAAAGCAAAACGCAGGAAGTTTCAGGAGCGGCGCCATCTTATCGGTGGGCTTCTGTTAATCGCCCTCATCTTCGGCGGGCATTACATCCCGGAAATGTTCACCCTGCTGGTCCTGGTGGCGGTGACATGGCTGACCATGGTTTCAATAGCCGGACTGCGTAAAGCCATTGCGATCTCCTTTTTTGGTTTTCTGATTCCCTTCACGATTTTTGCTTTCAGGCATTGGGAAACCTTCCATGGGGAGGCGGTGGGAATTCGTTCCTCTGTTGAGATTTCTCTGGATCTCACGGTGCTCTGTTCGATGGTTTATGCAGCGATTGCCTGGGTGAAATCAATCCTCCGCGCGCGCCAAGCGGGCTTTGATGAAGTGCTCGGAGCCTGCAATCTCTACATGTGGATTGCCACGATCTTTGCCTGTTTTTACACCCTGATTTCCAAGTTCAATCACAACGCATTTCATCTACAGGAGGCCCTGCAGAATGCACTCCACCAAGAGACGGGTATCAATGCTCTCAGGCAGAATTTTGACACCCTCTTTTACTTCAGTTTCGTGACCCAGACCACTCTTGGCTACGGAGACATTGTTCCGGTTGCCCATGTGGCAAGGGCGCTGGCCGTGACGCAGGCAATCATCGGCCAGTTCTATGTCGCCGTCGTGCTGACCTATATTCTCAATCTCTGGATTCGCGATCTTGGCCGTCATGTCGCTCCCAAAACGACTCCCCCTGCCGAGGAGGAAAAACCTCTGCAATAATTGACATTTTAATAGGACGGGCAGGAATACGTGGACAGATCAGGCCACGCCTGTAAAATTACCCGTTTTCCCCGCCCCTTTTTTAACTGAACTTCAGAGCGACAAACACCATGACAAAGATACCAAAACCTTATCATCAGACTGCACCCAGTCCCTGGCATGATGTTTCCCCAAACTTTGATGCTTCCGAAGGAATCGTAAGTGGTATCGTGGAGATTCCCAAGGGGAGTTCCAACAAATATGAGCTCGATAAGGAGAGTGGTCTCCTGACTCTTGATCGCGTTCTTTACTCCGCTGTTTACTACCCTGCAAACTATGGCTTCATACCACAGACCCTCGCTGATGACGGCGATCCGCTCGACATCCTTGTCCTCTGTGAGGAGCCGGTCTATCCACTGACCCTGGTCAAGACTCGGGCCATCGGTCTCATGGTCATGATGGATCAGGATGAGATGGATCACAAAGTCATCGCTGTCATCGAGGATGATCCCGAATACGCCCACTACAAGGATGTTCACCAGTTGCCTCCTCATCGCCTAGCCGTCCTCAAGCGTTTCTTTGAAGACTACAAGACACTTGAGGACAAGACCGTCGTCGTCGATGACATTCTCTCAGCCGACAAGGCAATCCCTATCATTGAGGAGTCGATAGCGACTTATCGGAAGTGGAGGGCGGGGGAGCAGGTTGTGCTCAATAAGCCCAAGGAATAGAGGCTCGCGATATTTGCTCGCTCGCTCCCGCTCGTCTCGCCCTGGAGGGCTCACGCTTCGCGTCAGGCTATCCCGGCCGTTCCCACGGCCCGGTATTGGCACCGCAGTGGCATCAAACTTCCTGCTTCCTAAAAAGGACAAGGAAACCAGTTAACTGACAAAAGCATATAGCCCTCTCTGAGCTTTGATCTCTGCCTTCTGTCCTCCTGCTGATCCTTCGGATTAGCGGTCGCACTCGCCGAAGACCATGTCGATCGATCCCAGGATCGTGACGACATCACCGATCATGTGACCGGGCAGGATCTTGGAGACGATGCCAAGGTTGACAAAAGAGGGACCACGGATCTTCAAGCGATGGGGAACTCCTCCACCCAGGCTGTTGATGTAGAAACCAAGTTCGCCCTTGGGATTCTCGGCACCGAAATAGACTTCGCCGACCGGAGCATCAATTCCCTCGGTGGTGATGATGAAGTGGTGGATGAGTTGCTCCATACTCAGGAGAACATCTTCCTTTTCGGGTAGACGGCTCTTTCCGTCGACGACATTAATGGGGCCGTCAGGAAGGTTGTCGATGGCTTGGCGTAGGATACGGAGGCTCTGGCGCATCTCTTCGATACGAACAAGGTAGCGGTCGTAGCAGTCTCCGACGGTGCCGATCGGGATTTCAAAGTCGTATTTCTCGTAGTCGAGATAGGGGTTGGCCTTGCGGACATCGTGATCGACGCCGGAACCGCGGAGCATTGGTCCGGTCAGTCCGTAGGCGATGGCATCCTCCTTGGAGATGATGCCGACATTGCGCGTGCGGTCGATGAAGATGGGGTTGCGTGTCAGCAAATTGTTGATCTCATTCAGCGCGATGGGGAAGGAGTCAAGGAAAGCACGGAGCATTGCTGGGAATTTCTCGGGAAGATCGCGAGTCTGGCCCCCGACGCGCGTGTAGCTCGTGGTAAAGCGGGCACCGGTCAGCAGTTCGCAGAGATTGTAGATCTTCTCACGCTCAGTAAAGGTGTAGAGGAAGACGGAGATCGCCCCGATATCCATGGAGCTGGCGCCAAGCCCGAGCAGATGGGCTGAAATACGTGCGAGCTCGCAACAGATGACCCGGATCGCCTTGCCGCGTGCGGGAAGTTCCCAGCCCATGAGCTTCTCTACGGCCAGGGCGTAGGCGACATTGTTGGCAAGCGGTGCCAGGTAATCGAGTCGGTCCGTGTAGGGGACAAACTGATTGTACTGCATGTTCTCCGCGATCTTTTCATCGCCGCGGTGCAGGTAGCCAACTTCTGGTTGGGCCTTCGTGATCAGCTCACCGTCGAGGTCGAGCACGATGCGGAACACGCCGTGAGTGGAGGGGTGAGAAGGCCCGAAATTCAGCGACATCGTCTCTCCGAGAAGCTCGCTGGCGGGAAGATGAACCGCTCCGTCCGGCAGGCTCTTAGCCAGGGTCGGATCGTTGATTGTCTGTAAGGTTCGGCCCAGTGTGTCAGGGGCTTCGAAAAGGGTGCTCGTGCTCACGGATCGGAATTAAACAGGATGATGGGATGCAGGGCCAGCTTTCTTGAAGCGATACAGTGAAAAGATCGTTTTCTTCGCGTAGGGGCACTTGGATTTGAACCAAGGACCAACCAGTTATGAGCCGGCTGCTCTAACCGCTGAGCTATACCCCCGTGCGGGAAAGTGAGAACTTATCCGCGAAGCGGTGGAAAGGTCATCTCAAAAATGTCCCTATCCCCTTATTTTCTAGTGCGCCGATTCTCCAAGCAGGGTGGTTGGGGGTGATGCTGCAGCTTCCTGATCATCACCAAGAGAAGGCTGTTCACCGCAACGCAAGCTGAGATTTTGCGTGACCCCTTTTCTCAGCACACTGAGATGAATATCTTCCCCGGCACTCAGGTAGAAGGAGGCCTCGAGAACATCTTCGGGAGTGTGAACGGCATGGGTGCCTAGCTTGAGCAGGATATCCCCCGGTTTGATTCCTGCGGCTTCCGCTGGGCTACCCGGAGCCACTGAGAGAATACGTGTGCGGGAGTTGTTCTGTGGCACTGCGGCTATCTCGACAACGGCTCCGACCCAGCCGGGATTGATGCCTCCATAGCGCATCAGATTGTGATGCAGTTGTTCGATGGCAGCCGAAGGAAGAATGGTGCAGGTTCCGAGTTGGGTGTTGCCGGTGATGATGATTCCAAGCAGATTTCCGTTCAAATCGAGCACGGGAGCCCCTCCTTCCCCCTCACTCAAGGGGAGGCTGGCCGTGAGGTGTGGGACGCACAGGAAGATTTCCCCCTCATGGTTTTTGCTTCCTGTGATCATGCCCAGTGCTGGAGTCACTTGATGCTCCTGGGGGTAGCCTAGTGCGATCGCCGGGGTTAGTTCCGGAGGATTGGTGATGGAGAGGGGAGGCACGAAGGACGCTGATTCGCTTCCTGTGACAACCTTGAGAAAGGCGACGCCGCTACGCAGATCAATGGCGGTCACGGTTGCCGGTAGGGACTTGGTTCCATCCTTATCATCCGGTTGTTCAATGGTGATTTCTTGAGCGTCTCGGACAATTTCAGCGAGGGTGAGGATGTTACCCGTCGGATCAATGTAGAATCCTGTGCCGACGACTTCTCCGTGATCGTCACGACACCTCACTCGTACAACGGAAGAGGCCCGATCCCTAACGACCGTTCTGATCGATTCAGCCACCTTAGTCGCAAGGGAGCCCGGGGTGTGGGAAGATGGCTCTTGCGTTTCCGAAGCACGGAGCCCGAGAGGAACCAACAAAAAGGAACAGACTAAAGCAAGACAGCGGGTCTGGTGCCCCGCCTGAGGATAAACGAATAACTGAAACTTAGAAACTGAGCGGCGATTCATGGCTCGCCGGGCGGGCTTGGAGGAGATACGAGGTGGGGAATACTTGGGAAGAATCTTCTGCTGCAGAGGTATTCACACGGAGCGACACGGGCTGCATTTTCTGAATTGTCACGGGAGTCTGGGAGAAGGGGCTGCTCTGTGAATAGGAGACAGCATAGGAGGGTTGGGAAGGGGTGGGCGATGAGGTGTTCCAGATCGAGACGCTCGCAATCACAGCGACAGCCGTCGCACCTGCATATGCGAATGCGGGAACCCGGAACTCGGAGGCCCAGGACGAGAAACGCTCCAATAGAAGTGTCGTCAGCGAGGGCTTGAGCAATTCCGCGCGCTGACGATGGTGAAACTCCCTCAGAAACTCATCATAATAGCCGACGGGAGGCTGTTCGTATCGTCTTAGTCGTAGGAGCTTTTGCATGGAAATGTCGCTTTCGGAAGGATTAGGGCTGGTGTTGTTGCTCATGGTTCCAAAATGATTTCTTAAGCTTTCTTAAACTCATGAAGGGAATTTTGCAACTGGCGGTGAGCATAAAATAATCGGGAGCGAACCGTGCCTTCTGATATTTTGAGAATCTTGGCGATTTCAGAATGAGGGATGCCCTGGATATCAAACATGGTGACGACGACTCGATGATCATGTGACAACTTGGCGAGCGCCGCGTTCAATTTTTTTTGCAACTCGTGGATAGAAATCGCGTTTAACGGATCGCTCTGGCTGGTTGCGGCAATGAAATCGGGGTCGTTTTCGATGCTGCTGTCGGGATCATTGAGGCTGGGGTGCTGGCGCCGTTTTCTCTTCTTGAGAAAATTGATCGTCATGTTCACGGAAATCGAGTGCATCCAGGTTGAGAAGCTGGATTTTCCCCGGAAGCTGCAAATGGAGCGGTAGGCTTTGGAAAAGACATCCTGAAGCAAATCATTCGTGTCCTCGTGGTTGGAGGTCATGTTGTAGATCAGACCGTAAAGCCGCGGCGTGTAGCGGACAACCAACTCATCAAAGGCCGAGGGATCACCGCCCTGAGTTCTGGCAACCAGTTCGGAATCATCGTTCTGAGGGGGCTCCAGCTCGGCGGTCATGTGTGCCATAGGTTTCTAGCAGGAGCCGTGCCGCCGGGGAAATCTTTCCTTTGGAAAGTCTGATTTTTTAAGATGCAAGAGTTTTTTGCACAAAAAAATATAAAACCTTCTTGAATTCCAAACTTCTCCTCGCTACTCTCGTTGCCGATGAGCAGCACCGCCAACAAGGAATCGACAGGAACTTCTTCACTTTCTTCCAAACCCTCCGGCAAAAGCAGTGCCTGTTGCACTTGCAGCAGCCCCTTGCTTTCTTCCTCCATCGGTCGCAAATGGATCGTTGCGATCACGGGCATCCTTCTGATCCTCTTCGTCAGCGGGCATCTGCTCGGCAACCTGACGATCTATCCCGGCCCGAATTGGATCAATGCGTATGCTGAGCATCTTCAATCCCTAGGCCCCTTCCTCTGGGTTATACGCCTCGTTTTGCTGGCAATCGTCGGGCTTCACATCACCTGCACGATCCAGCTCTGGATGGAAAATCGCGCCGCCACCCCGCAGAAATACGCGGTGACCAATACGCTGCAGACCACCATCTACGCACGTTCGATGCGCCTCACGGGTTTGGTGGTGATTGCTTTTATTATCTTCCATCTGGCGCAGTTCACCTGGCAGGGATTCAATCCTGTGACCCGGACATGGATTGACGCCCAGGGTCGACATGATGTCTACCGCATGGTGATTGCCGGATTCTCCAATCCCTTTGTCAGTGCTTTCTACCTTCTTGCTGTGGGACTCCTGGCCATGCACTTGAGTCACGGTATTTCCAGTCTCTTTCAGACGCTCGGGCTCACGACGGCCAAGCTGCGACCGCTTTTTGAACGGGCCGGTCGCATCATCGCTTTGGTCATCTTCCTTGGGTATGCCTCCATTCCGCTCTCGGTGCTCTTGGGCATCCTTCGCTACCCCCACGTTTCACTTTGTCCTTTCGTCCATTAAGTAGCCTTTTCAGCACCCCTTCTCATCATGATACTCGACGCTAAAATCCCAGCCGGTCCGCTCGAGCAGAAGTGGACCAACTTCAAGAACAACGCGAAGCTGATCAATCCTGCCAACAAACGGAAATTCAACGTCATTGTTGTCGGATCGGGGCTCGCCGGAGCCTCCGCCGCCGCTACCCTTGCGGAACTCGGTTACCAGGTTGATTGCTTCTGTTTTCAGGACAGCGCCCGCCGCGCCCACAGCATCGCCGCCCAGGGGGGCATCAACGCCGCCAAGAACTACCAGAACGATGGTGACAGTGTCTGGCGTCTTTTTTACGACACCATCAAGGGCGGGGATTTTCGCGCCCGCGAGGCCAATGTCTATCGCCTCGCCGAGGTCAGCCGCAATATCATCGATGAATGCGTCTCCCAGGGAGTACCCTTTGCCCGAGAATACGGCGGAGAGCTGACCAACCGTTCCTTTGGAGGAGCCCAGGTTTCCCGAACCTTCTACGCACGGGGCCAGACCGGACAACAGCTTCTCCTCGGAGCCTATTCCGCGCTGAGCGCCCAGATTGGACTTGGCCGGGTGCAGATGCACGAGCACACGGAGATGCTCGACCTTGTTCTAGTCAATGGGCATGCCAAGGGGATCGTCGCCCGCAACCTCATCACGGGAGAAATCAAGAGCCATGCAGCCGATACCGTGCTGCTCTGTACCGGCGGCTACGGGAATGTCTTCTACCTCTCGACCAATGCCCGTGGCTGCAATGTCACCGCGACCTGGCGCGCCTACAAGCGTGGTGCCGCCTTTGCAAATCCCTGCTACACCCAGATCCATCCGACCTGCATTCCTGTGGCCGGCGATTATCAGTCCAAGCTGACCCTCATGTCCGAGTCCCTCCGCAACGACGGTCGGGTCTGGGTACCCAAGAAGAAAGGGGATAACCGCGAACCCCAGGATATCCCAGAGGAAGAGCGCGACTATTATTTGGAGCGGAAATATCCGAGTTACGGCAACCTTGCCCCCCGCGATATCTCTTCACGTAGTGCCAAGGAAGCCTGCGATAGCGGGCGAGGTGTGGGGCCCGGCGGACTCGGTGTGTATCTTGATTTTTCCGCCGCCATCCAGCGTCTCGGTCGCAATACCATCGAAGAACGCTATGGCAACCTCTTTGAGATGTACGAGAACATCACGGGAGAGAGCGCCTACGAGCGTCCGATGCGCATCTATCCCGCCATCCACTACACGATGGGCGGCCTTTGGGTTGACTATAACCTGATGAGCAATATTCCCGGACTGCATGTCCTCGGCGAAGCCAATTTCTCCGACCACGGAGCCAATCGCCTCGGTGCCTCGGCCTTGATGCAGGGACTAGCCGATGGATATTTCGTCATCCCCAATACCCTTGGCGAATATCTCTCCACCCAGTTTGGCGGTCCGAAGATCACCACGGATCTCCCCGAATTCAAGAAGACCGAGGAGGAAGTCCGCGAGCGGGTGAACAAGCTCCTCTCGGTGAAGGGCACTGTGCCTGTCGATACCTTCCATCGTGAGCTGGGCCTCATCCTTTGGGACAAATGTGGTATGGCCCGCACGGAAGCTGGACTCAAGGAGGCCATCGCCGAGATCAAGGCCCTGCGTGAACGCTTTTGGAAAGAAGTCTGTGTTCCCGGGGTCGGTGCTGAGCTTAACCAGTCCCTGGAACGGGCCGGACGTGTGGCAGATTTCCTGGAATTCGGCGAATTAATGTGCCTTGACGCCCTGACCCGTGAGGAATCGTGCGGCGGACATTTCCGGGTCGAGCACCAGACCCCTGACGGCGAAGCCCTCAGACACGACGACACGTTTGCCTCCGTCTTTGCCTGGCTTTACAAGGGAGAAGGGAACGAACCCGAACTCGAGAGAGAGCCCCTCAGTTATGAGGCCGTGCATCTCGCAACCCGAAGCTACAAATAACCCAGACCACAAGAAGCACGACGACTATGAATTTTCATCTCCGACTCTGGCGCCAGAAATCAGCCGACACCCCGGGTAGGTTTGAGGGTATCGAGGCGACCAACATCACTCCTGACTGTTCCTTCCTTGAGATGCTCGACATCGTCAACAACCGCCTCATCACCGATGGAAAAGAGCCGATTGCGTTCGAGAGCGATTGCCGAGAAGGAATCTGCGGAACCTGCAGCCTTGTCATTAACGGAGTGCCTCAGGGACCGGGCCGTGGTGCCGCCTGTCAGGTCTACATGCGGAAATTCAAGGACGGGGAGACCATCTTTGTTGAACCCTTCCGTGCGGGATCCTTTCCAATCCTCAAGGATCTTGTGGTCAACCGCAGCGCCTACGAGCGCATCATGCGCGCCGGAGGCTTCATCAGCGAACACACAGGCGGAGCTCCTGACGCCTCGGCCATCCTCATTCCCAAGCCCGTGGCCGACAAGGCGATGGACGCCGCCGCCTGCATCGGCTGCGGAGCCTGTGCGGCTGCCTGCCCGAACAGCTCGGCCATGCTCTTTGTTGGTGCCAAGGTGACCCACCTCAACCTCCTACCTCAGGGACAACCGGAAGCCAAGAAACGCGCGCGCGCCATGGTTCGCGCCATGGATGAGGAAGGCTTCGGCAACTGTTCCAACTATTACGCCTGCGAAGCGGTCTGCCCCGCGAGCGTGAGTGCCAGTGTCATTGCGAAACTGAACCGCGATTATATTAAGGGAGAGGTATCCGAAGCAGTCGGCGCAATTGATTAAGGGCTGGCTCTTTTAGCGCGGGGCTTTGTTGCCCTGCGCTCGCAGTGTGATTCACACGGCAAGCGCAGTCCAACGTCGCTATCCGCAAAAATCCGAGCCCGAGCCCCTACACTTTGACGCGCTCGATGTGAGCACCCAGCGCATTGAGTTTTTCATCAATGGCCTCGTAACCGCGGTCGATGTGATAGACGCGGTTGATTTCGGTGATTCCCTCAGCGGGAAGTGCTGCTAGAACCAGCGCGGCGGATGCGCGCAGATCGCTCGCCATGACCGGGGCCCCGCTGAGCCGTTCAACTCCATTGATAGTTGCGCGGTGATCGTCCAATTCGATGCTGGCACCCATACGCTTGAGTTCGGCGACATGCATGAAGCGCTGTGGGAAAACTGTCTCCGTGACGACGCTGGTGCCATCCATCGTGGAGAGAAGGGCGCAAAACTGGGCCTGCATGTCGGTTGGAAAGCCGGGATAGGGGATGGTCTCGAGATGAAGTGGACGGCGGGCACCATTCGGTGAAATGGTGACGCTTTCCTCGGTTTGAGTGAGATCAAAGCCGGCATTTTTCAAGGCCTCCAGCACGGCTCCAAGATGCTTCGGTTCGGCGCGGCGGATGGTGACTCGTTTTCCGGCAATGGCTCCCGCGACGAGGAATGTGCCCGCCTCTATTCTATCGGGAATGACGGTGTGGTTGGCTCCGTGGAGTTCCTTGACCCCTTCGATCTCGATTTGCTGGGTTCCAGCGCCTGAGATATTCGCCCCCATGGCACTCAGGAAGCGGGCGAGATCGACGACCTCGGGTTCTTCGGCTGCCCCTTCAATGATGGTGGTTCCCTTGGCAAGAACGGCGGCCATCATGATGTTTCCTGTGCCGAGCACGGTCGGGCCGTGACGACCGCGAAGATTGATCCTGGCACCCTTAAGTTCCTTGGCCTCAAGCAGGATGTCACCACCCTTGACAGTGACTGTGGCACCGAGGGCTTCAAAACCCTTGAGATGTAGGTCAATCGGACGGTCGCCGATGACGCAGCCTCCGGGAAGGGAGACTTTGGCTGCTTTTTCCCGTCCTAACAGGGGACCGAGCACGCAGACGGAGGCGCGCATTTTCCGAACGATCTCGTAGGGGGCCTCGGTGCGGATTTTCTCCGCGCGTACCTGAACGACTCCGCTGGCGCGTTCCACCTCACAGCCAAGCTGGCTTAGGATGGTGAGCATGTAATGGATGTCGCTCAGATCTGGAACGCGATCGATGACGCAGCGATCCTTTGTCAGCAGGGTGGCGGCCAGAATGGGAAGAGCGGAATTTTTAGAACCTCCGATGCGCACATCGCCTTCTAGGCTGCGCCCTCCATGCACGAGAATTTTATCCATTATTCGATGACTTCCTTAGATAATTGCTTCAACAAAACGCAAGACTCCTTGGTAATCGGGAAGGGCGAGAATGTCCCGATAATTATGCCTGCGCAGGCACTCCATGACCGCCTGCTCCTGCCCCTTGCCGATTTCCAGAAGGAGGTGTCCGCCGGGGTTGAGTCGGGCTGCTGCAAGTGGAATGAAACACTCAATGAGATCAAGTCCTTCCGGGCCTCCGTCCAGTGCCAGAAGCGGATCGTGCTGCACCTCGCGGCTGAGGGTGGAGATTTCAGCGGAGGGAATGTAGGGAAGATTGGTGGTGATCAGATCGAAGCGGTCATCTTGTCCCGTCGATGGAGGCATGAGATCAGCCTCCAGAAACTTCACCGAAGTGATGCCAAGGAGGGTGGCATTTTCCTTCGCGAGTGACAGGGCCTCCGGAGAGATATCGGTAGCGGTGATCGCTGCCTCCGGGCGCTCCAGAGCCAGTGAGAGGGGGATGACGCCGCTCCCTGTTGCCACATCCAGGATGGAGTTTTTATTCTGGTAGGTGAGGGCGCGTTCCACAAGCAGTTCGGTCTCGGGTCGGGCGATCAGGGCGCGACCATCGCTTTTAAAAGTGTGTCCGCAGAACTCAACCGTTCCGAGGAGATGCTGGAGGGGAATCCCGGCACCACGCTTGCGGACAAGATCGCGCAGAGGGGCGCGTTCCGTTTCACCAAGTTCTCGTTCAAACTGAAGATAGAGTTCGAGACGCTTGATTCCCAGAACATGGGCCAGAAGATGCTCGGCATTCAGTCGTGGTGACTCGACCCCCTGCTTCCCGAGGAATGACGCCGCCCCTTTCAAAACCTCCAGCAGCGTCATGGTTTCCATGCGATCAGGCGGTGGTGTCCGAGGTGGAAGCTTCCAGTCGCTCCTGCGTGTCTGTTGCCTCGATCGTAGCGATGAGATCGGCTATTTCGCCCTCCATGACACGGTCAAGATTGTAGAGTGTCAGGCCTATCCGATGATCGGTGAGGCGATTCTGCGGAAAATTATAGGTTCGGATTTTCTCCTCACGACCTCCGGAACCGATCTGACTCTTGCGATGGGCGGCATATTTCTGAGCCTCTTCCTCACGCTTCTCTTCCAGGAGGCGTGAACGCAGAATGGTGAGGGCCTTTTCTTTGTTCTTCTGCTGGCTGCGTCCGTCCTGACAGCGGACGATTTTGCCAGTCGGAAGGTGCATGACCTGCACGGCGGAATCGGTGGTATTGACCCCCTGTCCTCCGGGGCCGCCCGCGCGACAGACTTCGATGCGGAGATCCTGGGGACGGAGTTCGATGTCAACTTCTTCGGCTTCGGGAAGCACGGCGACGGTAGCGGTGGAGGTATGGATGCGTCCCTGTGCCTCGGTAGCCGGAACACGCTGCACGCGATGCACGCCGCTCTCGTAGCGGAGACGACGGAAGACTTCGCTACCGCTAATTTGGAAAATGACTTCCTTGTATCCACCCGCATCGCTGGGGCTGGCCTCGATGAGTTCCTGTCCAAGTCCATTGGCCTCGGCATAGCGTGCGTACATCCGGTAGAGATCCCCGGCAAAGATTGCCGCTTCGGAGCCGCCGGCTCCGGCACGAATTTCAACGATGGCATCACGGTCGTCATCGGGCTGAGGCGGGAGGAGTGTCAACATCACCGCCTGTTCCAACTTTGGAATTTGCACGTTTATTTCCTCGATTTCAGCCCGTGCCAGTTCGGCCATCTCGGCATCATTGCCCCCGGCGAATTCCTCGTTCTCGATCAGTTGCTTGCGAGCGCTCTGCAACGCATCCCAAGTTGTGAGAAGCTCTTTGACGCGCGAGTGTTCACGCAGGACTTCCCGTGCCTTCTTTGCGTCATCGAAAAGAGAGGGATCGGTGATGGCCGTTTCCAACTCCGCAAAACGCACGCGGCGCTTGGCGATGAGTGGGGTAAAATCGAGGTTCATGGCGGTTCATCGGAGAGTCGCCACACGATTGGCACCCCGCGAGAGATGCCTCTTGTGAGGTGTCTTCCCGACACAGGTCGGGAAGGGGTAAGCTAGGCCTTCTTGGTCAGCGATGGCTTGGTTGCGCGTGTGGCGCGAACATTGCCATAGCGACGGGTGAATTTCTCAATACGGCCAGCCGTATCGATGAACTTCTGTTCGCCGGTGAAGAAAGGATGACAAGAGGAGCAAATACCGATCTTGATATTGTCCCGGGTCGAACGCGTCTGATAGGCGGCACCACAGGCGCAAATGATGGTGGTTTCGTTATATTCGGGATGAAGACCGGCTTTCATAGAGCCGATTAATCTGCCTGAAAACACTCCCCAACGCAACTAAAAATCTTGGGAAGAAATTACAGAGTATGCCTCTTTACAGTGGAGAGAACATCCAAGGTCGCGTCGATCTCTTCAGCGGTGTTGTAAAAATGGGGGCTGAAGCGAAGCCAGAAACCGTGATCGCGTGTTTTGCGCAGGGAAGCGGCGATACCGGCCCGATCCAGGGCGGCGAAGAGAGTCGCCGGATCAGTTCCATGAAGGCGCGTCGTGACAATGCCGCTGCGGAGCGGTTCGTGAATTCGTGGGGAGAGGAATTCAAAACCGAGGGAATCCAGGCCCGTTTCAAGTTGATCACGCCGTTCCAAGATGAGTGCTGAGACCGTTTCCAAGCCCTCTCTCATCAGTAAATTCATGGATGCCCTCATGCCGTAAATCCCAGCGACATTCAGAGATCCCGGCTCGTAACGCCGTCCTCCCTCCTCGAACTCAATGCTGCGCTGCGCCAGGAAGTCGGGCGATTTCACATTCCAGGAACCGAGAAGCGTGGGACGGCATTCAGCAACACGATCTTTGGAAACATAAACAATGCCAGCAGCAAGAGGGCCAAGCAGCCATTTGTGGGCGTCGGCTGAGAGAAAATCAACATCGGAGGCCGGTGTCGGAAAGGCTCCGAGCGTCTGAATCGCATCCAGGGAAAAGAGAATGCCGCGAGGACGGAGTAGGGCGCCGATCGCCGGAATATCAATGCGCCATCCCGTTTGAAAGTGACAGGATGCAAGCGCGACCAACCGCGTGGCGGGAGTGAGTGCCGCCTCGACGCACTCCGTGGTGATCTTACCGAGGCTTGCAGGTTCCAGCCATTTGATGACGACACCCAGACGCTCAAGATTCAGCCACGGATAGACGTTGGCGGGATAGTCATCGCCATAAATCACCACTTCATCTCCGACCTTCCAGTCCAGACCATTGGCGAAAAGACTCAGTCCCAGCGCCGTCGGGCCAAGCAGGGAGATCTCATCCGAATGTGCACCGATCAGAGTCGCCGCGTCTCGTCTTGCCTCTGCCAGCTCCCGCAGAACGCCGGAAAATTCCTGCTGCTCTTCGCAGCTTGCCGTGATGTAGGCCTTCATCGCGCCTGCAGCGGCGGAGGGAAGGGAAGTCACACCCGCGTGGGCGAGGAAGATTTTCTTCTGGGCCACGGGAAAGCATCGCAAGCGTTCCTCTTCGGAGAGAAAGGCCTCCATACTCACGAATGCTTGTTAGCGGGTGCTCCGGAAGCCGTCTCGTTGATCATGCTCCAGAATTGGTCGGTTGCCTCCGCATGATCATGATCCTCGTCCGCCATCGGCAGCTTGGAGCGGAAAAGGAAATCGCGGATCGTATTCTTGTGAAGCACTCGGTGGATCAGGATTCCCTCGGAATGGCGTTCAAAATAAATCCTGTGATCGCGGCAGCGATAGCGATGCAGTGTGCGGCCATCGCGCTTGATCTGCGCGAATTGTTCGCCACTCAGGGAATTGAGATCTTCGGGAAGAATCTGAAACTCGGAGAGCAGATCGAGTTGGAGATCCTTGGGAAGTGAGCTCATTTCCGCCGCGCTTGTGGAGTTAAATATTACTTGAAACACGCCAGGTAGAATAACGGGAAGAAGTTGCGAGGGGAATACCGAATCATTCCTGCTTGAAGAGGCAGCATTTCAAGGCGATTGCGGTCGCTTTTCATCTCGCTGAATTACCTTCTCGGATCATTGCGGAAGCTGGAGGCGTTGAGCGAGATGATGACAGGCGATTCGTGCTCATAGCTCAGGATATTCAGCGTGCCGGTTTGGATGACGAAGTGGCGCCCCGAGTGGGGTGAAAGCCTCAACCAGCGGGCGATGAGGACGCGCAACACATGACCGTGGGCAAATACTAAGGCATCATCCTGAACGGCCATCAGACGGGCGATCACGCTGTCGCAGCGATCCGCCACCTGATCTGGGGTTTCACCGCCAGGGGTGGGAGCATCAAAAACAGTCCAACCGGGAGATTTCTGGCGAATTTCCTTGGTGGTTATTCCTTCGTAGTCCCCGTAGTTCCACTCGGTGAGTTCATCCGTGATCTCCGCCCTTTCCGAGAACCCAGCCAATTCGCAAGTGCGCCGTGCTCGCTGTCGAGGACTGCAGAGAACAAGTTTGAAATCCCAGTTGGCCAATTCCGATTTGAGTTCAGTAGCTTGGCGTTCGCCTTCCGGGGTCAACGGGATGTCACTGAAGGAGGTATGTTTACCGTTTTTACTCCACTCGGTTTCACCGTGACGGACGAGGACGATCTGGGGGCCTGAAGAACGCATGGAGGGGAAAGTAAAAGGTAAATGGTAAAAAGTTAAAGGTGAAAAGGCGCGTGGGGACGCGGCTTTGCTTCCATCGATCCTGCGAATGGAACCCTTTGGGCAGCATGTTCATGCTGGCTATCCCGTCCGATCCCACGGACAGGTATTGTCATGCGAGCCTGTGGGCGAGCAGTCCGAGGATCAGTAGATCCTCGGATGCCTAGTCGGGGACGACTGGCAGACAAAAGGTGGAACGGGTAACGGCGTGGGGCAGGATCTTGAGTGCTTCCCTTATGCCACGGCAAGCTCCAGTTCCGTCTGTCCCGGCATGATCTCAAAAAGGATCGGAATATTGGTCAGAGTGGGCAGCAGACGACGGTTTCCATCGGCCACGAGATCATGCACATCGTCGGGATGATTGTTCAGGACAATGCCAGTACAGGTGAGTCCGTGAGCTGTGATGGATTCCAAGGTGAGCAATGCATGATTGAGTGCCCCAAGGCGATTGCGGACAACCAGAAGCACGGGAAGCTCCATACTCTTGGCAAGATTGGCCCCCGAGTAGTTCTCCGCAAGGGGGACAAGCCAACCGCCCACACCTTCTACCAACAGTGAGCGCCGAGTGCGGTGGAGATGTTCGAAGGTTGGCAGAACCTCCACGGGATCAAAGACACGCCCTTCGAGGCGTGCCGCCTCAATCGGAGCAAGTGGCGCAGCGTAGGAAACGGGTGTCACTTCTGCGAGAGTGAGTTCGGAATCAGCGGCTATCTGGAGTGCCAGTGTATCCTCTGGTTCGCCACAGGAAACCGGCTTCATGGCAACGGTATCAAATCCCGCCCGCCGCAGGCTTCGGGTTAGGAGGGCTGTGACGAAGGTCTTTCCTGCATCGGTGTCCGTTCCCGTTATGAAGAAGTTCATGGAAGATAACTGAGTCGAAAGACGAAAGACGAGGGACGAAGGCCTTTCTCTCCGGGATTAATTAAGCCGCTGTCGACTCTTTGTTCTGAGAATCAGAGTTTTCCGTCGCCTTTAAGAAGAGGGTTTCCAGATCGAGTTGCGGTTGACGTGCCGAGAGCAGTTTTGCTCCGTGGGAGAGAGCCAGTTTGGCGATCTCGGCTTGCAGTTCAGGTGAGGCATTCTCAATCAGATATTCCGTCTGGCCGGTGATGCCGGTGAGGATGTCGAGAGAGCCTTCGCGTACAAGGCGTCCTCTGGCCAAAATGCCGACGCGGTCGCAGACTTCCTGAACCTGTTCGAGAAGGTGTGAGGTGAGCAGGATTGTTTTGCCCCGGTCTTTGAGTTGCAGGATCAGATCGCGGATCTGTCGAGAACCAGCTGGATCAACTCCCGCCGTCGGTTCATCCAGAATCAGGAGTCGCGGGTCGTGAACGAGTGCCTGCGCGAGTCCGATGCGTTGTAGCATCCCCTTAGAGTAACCGCTGATGCGTCGGTCTCCTGCGTCAGTGAGTCCGACGGTTTCGAGCAGTTCCCTGACCCGTTCACGGAGGGGACGCCCGCCAAGTCCGCAGAGTTTTCCGTAGAAGGAGATGGTTTCCGCACCGGTCAGAAATTTATAAAAATAGGGGTTCTCAGGCAGGAAGCCGACTTCCGCGCGACTGGCGACTCTGTCACTTGAAACACCAAAAATCTCCGTGCTTCCCGAGGTTGGAGTGACGAGTCCGAGGAGGATTTTGAGCGTGGTGCTCTTGCCTGATCCGTTGGGCCCGAGCAGGCCATAAACATGCCCTGCGGGAATGTCGAGGGAGAGTCCTCGAAGCGCCACCACCTGACGCCGACGCAGCGGTACCGGAAAGACTTTTTCAAGATCACGGATACGAATGGCAGGTGTCTCACTCATCAGCGGCTCCTTAGTTGATAATGCGAAATCCCTTGAGCCCCGGCTCTGGTGATCCGGGGAGAAGAGTGACGTTTTCAATATGTCCTGCCAGATGGCTCTCACGGATGCCGAGTAGAAAATCATCCACTTCCGGATCATCCCCGCTGAGAAAAAGTTCCACCCGGGAATCGGGGAGATTTCTCACCCAGCCGGAGACATCATATCCCTTGGCAAGCGACATAATGGAGGCGCGAAAGCCGACACCCTGCACCTTCCCCTCATAAGTGGCATGGAGGCTCTTCATGAACGGATCTGACCCGTGCCGCGGATCTTGTATTTGTAGCTCGTGAGTTCCTCCAGGCCCATGGGACCGCGGGCATGAAGCTTGTCTGTGCTGATGCCAATTTCGCATCCGAAGCCGAATTCTCCACCATCGGTGAATCGGGTCGAGGCATTCCAATAAACCGTGGCGCTGTCAACTCCCTGCAGGAACTGCTCTGCGGCAGACTCGTCACGTGTGATGATCGCATCGCTGTGATGGGAACCGTAGGATTCGATATGAGTGATGGCTTCCTCCAGGGAATCAGCCGTCTTCACCGCCAGGATCAGGTCCAGAAATTCTGTTTGGAAATCCTCTTCCGTGGCTTCCTTGATCAGAGCTGAATACTCGGCACGCAGCGCTGAAGGAATTAGCGCAAGGGTTGTGCTGTCACAGCGAAGTTCCACACCTTGTTCCCACAGGGCCTTTCCACCCTTCTCGAAAAAGGCGGGGACGATCTCGCGGTGCAGCAACAGAGTCTCGACGGTATTACAGACACCGGGACGCTGGCACTTGCCATTGAGAATGATTTCCCTGGCCATTTCCTGATCGGCGGCCTTATCGACATAGAGGATGCAAATGCCGTGGTAATGCTTGATCACGGGCATCCGTGCGTGCTGCACGACGGTTTCGATCAGCCCCTTGCCTCCACGGGGGACGATGCAGTCAAGATAGGCATCCATCTCGCAGAGAATGCGAATGGCCTCCCGGTCGGTGACGGGAATGAGTTGGATCGCGGCGGCGGGGAGCCCCCCCTGGGCGAGCCCAGCCTGAAGTGCTGCGGCGATGGCCATGTTGGAATGAATCGCTTCGCTGCCACCTCGGAGGATGCAGACATTTCCGGATTTTAGACAGAGCACGGCCGCATCGCTGGTCACATTGGGCCGTGATTCATAGATGATGCCGATGACGCCGATTGGGACGCTGATTTTTTGGAAGAGGAGACCGTTATCCTTTTTCCATTCCTTGAGAATACGACCGACGGGATCGGGGAGGGATGCTGCGGTGCGTATTCCCTCAGCCATCGAGGAAAGGCGCTTCTCATCAATGCGCAGTCGGTCAAGCATCGCACCGGAAAGGCCGTGAGACTGGCCGGCTTCCAGATCAAGGGCATTGGCGGCGATGATTGCCTCTTTCTGGATCAAGAGTTGATCGGCCATGGCCAGCAGGGCGGCGTTCTTTTTTTCGGAAGAGGCTGTCGCCAGCACACGAGCCGCGGCACGGGCGGTGCGTCCAATTTCGTGAATCCGGGATGTCAGGTCTTCTGCCATAGAACCACTATCTCTAACCGAGGAGCGCAAAAACGGCAACCCACTACCCTAGAAACAGCAGTGGGGAATTTTAGACAGGATGAACAAGATTAACAGGAATGAGTTACAAAGTAACCTTCACTCATTGGGTGAGTAGCCTATTTTCGTGAGTCGCTTTGAACTCATGTTTTTCCTCGGTCTCACCCGAGGCGCTCACCTTGCAGGCTGCATCGCGCTTCCCGGCTTTTGATGTTCCCGAGCCAGTCGCTGATTTCCTACAATCATGTAAATCCTGTTTATCCTGTCCAATTTCCGTTTGTAAGAGTACCCCGTATCGGACATGCAAAACATGTCCTTTGAGCACTCGTCTTTCAGTAGTCTGAGGTTTCGCGTGAGGGAAAATTCTGATTTTCTCCAAGAATGCAAAAGCAGTCCTCCAATCAACTCAAGATACCGGGCAACCACTATATCGAGCGTACCTGCACCGATTTTCCTCAATGGGGGAGTGGGCTGGGATTTGAGAAGTTCGAGCCGCTTCTCGCTGGGAGCGATGCACGGACTCATCTGGAGCGGGTCAAATTTCTAGAGCAACTCCTTGCCGAGACAGAGGCGCTTTCCGCCCAGGGACTCTCCCCCGATGATTGGCTTGATCGGCGCTGTTTTCTTTCACTCCTCCGAACGGAGTTGCTGAATCTTCGCTACTTGCAGCGTTGGAGGACCAACCCCCAGGAATGCTGCGATGGTGCGATCGGATCGGTTTTTGAGCTCGTGATCCGTCATGCCGACGATCTGGAACGCGTCCGTCCCTCCATCGAATCCCGGCTCGCTGCGATTCCTGAGTTCTTAAAAAAAGGTGCTGCCGCCATTCGCTATCCCGTCCCTCTCTGGACAAAGCTGGCGGTACAATCGTGCAAGGGATCCCGGGAGTTTCTCGACTCACTCGGTGAGACCTTAATGAAGATTTCTCCCGATGCTGAAAGAACGCGCTCGCTGATAGATGCAGCATCCAAGGCCTTCGATGCCTACGCCAAGGCGATCGCAAGGAAACCGCAGGGGAAGGCCGGAGACTTCGCTATCGGGCGTGAACGCTTTGAATTTCTGATTCGGGAACGCTGCGGTCTGGATTGGAGCCTTGCCGAAGTCGAGGCCGAGGGACAGCGGCTGATCGCCGAACTTCAAGAGGAGTTGGAAAAGGAAGCACGGAAGCTTTCCGGGAAGGGAAAAAACAAGAAGACGGCTGCCCAGCTTTTGAAGGAAGCTCGTGACTCCTGGATGCCCGAGGCATCTCTTCTGGAACTCTACACCCGCTCCTCTGCCGCGTGGCGGAAGCGTGTGATCGGGAGCGGACTCTTCCCCTTACCACCGGGAGAATCCCTCAAGGTCACCCCTGTCTCCGACTTCATGCGCGACCACTTTCCGACAGCCGCCTACAGTGCCCCCGGTCCCTTCCAGAAGCGCCAGCGCGGTATCTTCTGGGTGAATGATCTCGGTGCAACCAAGAGCAATCCAACCGAGGCACTGAAGGAAGCCCGTCAGCACTACGGACTCGAACTCACCAGCGCCCATGAAGGGTATCCGGGCCATCACCTCCAGTTTGCCATTCAGAACCGCCATCCGAGCCGCATTCGCCGCCTCTGCTCCCACGCGATCTTCTACGAGGGATGGACCATGTGGTGTGAAAAAATGGCGATTGAACAAGGATGGGTGAGCGACCGTTATGCCCGACTCCAGCAGTTGCAGGATGCCCTGTGGCGAGCCTACCGCATCGTGATCGACTGCGGACTCCACTCGGGGAAACTCACCCACGAAGCCGCCGCTCAGATCCTGGTGAAGGGAGTCGGCTTTACGCCTGCCCGCGCCCGTGCCGATGTGAACTGGTACACCGCCGCCCCGACCGTGCCAATGAGCTACCTGCTTGGCAGACTCGAACTCGAACGGGTCAAGAATCGCCTCATCGAGAACGAAGGTTGGTCACTGAGAAAGTTCCACGACTGGGCACTGGGGCATGGGGCGGTGCCATGGTCTTGGATCGAGCACTCAAAGGGCTTGTGATTTTGGCGCGGGGCGGTGTTGCTGCTCGTTTGCAGTAGTTCACTACAGCTGCACTCGTGCGTCTTGCCCCGCATCCAAAATCCCTGCGCTTTGGAATTCTGAAGAGAATTTTATATCCAATGTAGAAAGCTGATCCACCGCCGACTCGCGATGTGAACCGCGNNCGGCGGTTGGCTCCGGCGACTGGTTAGGCGGCCTTGTCATGGTGTTGGCCAGAATTTCCGAACTGTCCGAATCCATTCATCCGCCATCAGCTGATGGCCTGAATAGGTCGGATGAATTCCGTCCCAAATCCAATGCTCCGCCGGAGCCCTTTGGCATGCGGCGTCAAACACGGGTTGGAAACGCACCAAAGCCGCGTGGTATTTCGCCGCCAGTTTGGCCACGACTTCCTGCCGTTGTCTGATGATGCCCTGCCATTCGGCAAAATGTTCCTTCTTTGCGCCGACGGGCAGCGTAAAAGGGGCGCAAAGCACGAGGCGGAGGTTTGGATTGGCCGCCCGGGCATCGGCGAGCAACTGGTCATAAACCCGTGCATACTGGTCAATCGGCACATTCTTGGTGCTGTCGTTCACTCCAATGAGAATGCTGAGGATGTCCGGCTTGAGATCCAGCGTGTCCTGCTGCCAGCGTGTCTCGAGGTCTTCCACCGTATTGCCGCTGACTCCGCGATTCATGAAAGTCAGGTTCAGTTCCGGATAGGCAGCACCATACTTGGCTGCGAGGAGGAACACATAGCCGTGGCCGAGGATGTGGTTGGGGTCCAGGGTGCGCCCGCGATTGCCATCCGTGATGGAATCACCTTGAAAAAGGATGCGGTCATTTTTCCGGAAAATAGGAACAGGCTCAGCCATCGAAGCTATTGGCGCCGGTGCCAGCACTTTGGCCAAAGCGAACAGAATGGCTGCTCCGACCAAGCAGATGAGAAACTGTTGTTTCATGGATATTGATCAACTTGTCAAATTGTGTGCTGCCTAACGTCTGGAACTGAGCGACACCTTCCACGATCTACATATGCAAACAGGCAGAGCTAATAGTGTTTGCTTCAGTGATTGGTTAGGCATCTGACGGACGATCTGGGAGTTCAAGTTTAAGCCGCCGAATACAGTTGTGATGTTTTTTCGCAAGCTGAACAAACTGAAACCCAATTTCACGGGTCTTTGGAGAAAACACAATAGCGATCATGTTTCCGTCGCGTTCGCCAGCGGAGATTAGCGCTCCAGCAAATGCCTCTCCGCTTGGAATGTGCTCGATAACATAAGGTTGAGGACTCTCACTACTACGTTGCCATTGAAGATGGCCTGTAATCGTGATATGAGCGAGTTGGCAAAGACCACTTCCAGTCTCTACGTGTATGGCGTCGCTGACTACGTCGAGTGTATGAGTGTGTGGCCATGCAGGGCCGGAAGGCGGGAGGCCATCTGCTGAGCAAAAAGGAATTGGGAATGTACGAAAGACGGAGGTTACTGGATCAACGTGTATTAGTATTTCGGTGGATCGAAGTAGTAATTCGTTCTGATATTCAGCAAATGTTTTATATTTGTCGTGAAATTTGCCATCTTCCCCAAACAATTTCTGTTCGGGTTCTACTGAGAAGGTAGCTTTTGCATCGGGAGCTATTAATGCGTATTTGGGCTGCATCCAGTAAAGCAAGACTTTACTACCAGGGAAGCATTCCTCGATAGTTCCGTTCATTGCGAATGCGGGAAACTGTTCTTGGAGAGGGCGTGTCCATGCACGAAATTCGTAAAGCTCCACATTGTGGCGTTGGGCTTTCGTTTGTGCGCCAGATGTAAATCCTGATGCCGATACAATTGCTCGATGGGTCACGGACGGCATATCGAGTAGTTTAATACAGAGTTGTTCAACGGTAGCAACGTCGAGTGGAGCGCTTTCACGCTTTACTTCATATGCTTTGAACGCACGGGTTACAGTCGGTGATTCTTTAATTGTTACTGTTACATCGACATCGCGCTCTTTTTCGGCGGCCGGATCATAGACCATATCTCCGATAGTCACATCGACGGCTTCTCGATCCCATTTTAGGCAGCACAGAGCAACCAAATATTGAACTAACATTGGGCTGAGTTGTGTCATTTGTAATTATGCTATGATCTCAGTTCTTAGTACGTGAAGGTAACGCTAAATAATTGTAATATATGGCCTGCGATGATCGTGGTTTCAGTAGTCTAAAGAATTTTAGAACAGCATCCTATTATATTTCAATAATGGGTTGTATTCAGGAAGGAGGTAATTCTGGGTTCAAAGCCCGTCTACTTACTCCTTCTTCCTGCTGCGCGAAACCAGAAATTCCTGGAAGCAGCGGGTGAGGAAGATGAGGCAGAGGAGGGCCGTGGCACTGTTGGCGATCATTTCAGAATGAGTGGCGAAGGTGATTTTTTTGAGAGAGAAGAGGAGGTTCCAGAACGAGGAAACAGTCGCGGCAAATCCAAACAGGGCGACGAGGGCAGCCCCTTTCATGGCCTTTCGGTGGAGTTTGGGATCGCTGGACACGAGCGAGCAGATGATCAGAAGAATACCGAGGAGGCTGGGGAACAGGAGTGTCGGAGAGTGCATGCCCTCGTAGAAGAAGTCGGCGAGGCCGATCAGAGTGAGAAGCGCTCCAAAGACAAGGGTGATGGTGGTCATGCGTGAAATCGTAACTGGATCTCCTCCCGAGGCAATGACTGTGATGCGACTCTTTCGGTGTTACCTTTTTCCTTAACTGTAACTGACCATTTCACTTTCCAATCTTTTCCTTTTGCACCTTTTACCCCCTAATCTTTTGACATCTTCAGGTTTCAAGTTTCACCTTTCAGGTTTTTCGGCACCTTCCTACCTTCGCACCTTTTACTTTTAACTCTGCCCTCCTCCCATGTTTCACATTGTCCTGATCGAACCGGAGATTCCGCAGAACACGGGAAATATTGCCCGTCTCTGTGTGGCTGCCGGAGCGAGGCTACATCTCGTGGGGCCGCTGGGATTTTCCATTGATGAGAAGGAGGTACGCCGTGCAGGGATGGATTATTGGGAGCGTCTGGATCTGCGCACCTGGTCCTCGTGGGAGGAACTGAAGGCAGCAAATCCGGAAGGACGCTTTTATTTTCTGAGCAGCAAGGTAGAGAGAAGCTATTGGGATGCAGCCTTTCAGGATGGAGATTTTCTTGTCTTTGGCCGTGAGACAAAGGGGCTTCCGTCCAGTCTGCTTGCTGAGCATCCTGACAGGACACTCACGATCCCGATGACCGACGGGACAAGGAGCATCAATCTGGCGACGTCCGTTGGTATTGTGCTTTACGAGGCAATCCGGCAGATCACTGTTCGTTAAAGCGTTTTTTATCGGTTTTTCACATCTTGTTACTTCTGGGGAAAGCGGGAAGGTTTTCGAGCAGAGACGCTGGGACGCGGAGAAAGAAGGTGATAGGTAAACAACCCTATCAGGAAAAGTGGGTTTTTTGGCACCACCGCATTTTTTTCAAGACTCTCTGCGACTCAGCGTCTCTGCGGGAGATAATCTCTTCTCTCTAAAATCCCGCTCGCCGGAAACCGTTTCAACTGATCTCGTAGGGCGATGCCACAACAGCCTGTCATCCAGACGCGTGACCTGACCAAGGTCTTTCGCACCTACCGCAAGGAGGAGGGACTTAGTGGTGCCGTGCGCGGGCTGTTTCATCGGCACTACACGGAGACGCATGCCGCCTCGAAGGTTTCCTTTTCGGTCAATGAAGGGGAGTTTGTTGGCTTCCTCGGGCCGAATGGTGCAGGTAAGACCACGGTGCTCAAGATGCTCTCCGGTCTCCTGCAACCCTCCTCGGGTAGTGCTACGGTGCTGGGATTCAACCCCTCGAAGCGGCCGACCGCACTCAAGCGTCAGTTTGCATTGCTGATGGGGCAAAAAAACGCCCTCTGGTGGGATCTGCCAGCGCGTGAATCTCTGGAACTCAATCGGGCGATCTACGGTATTGAACGCAAGGAATTTGAGACGACGGTGGATGAGTTGACCGAACTGCTCGATGTGCGGGACAAGATGGGGGTGATGGTCCGTGAGTTGAGCCTCGGGGAACGGATGAAGATGGAACTGATTGCCGCCTTGCTCCATCGTCCCAAGGTTCTCTTTCTGGATGAGCCGACCATCGGACTTGATGTCATCAGCCAGAAGAAAGTCCGGGAGTTTTTACGGGAATATAATGCCCGTTATAAGGTCGTGACCTTGCTGACCAGTCACTACATGCAGGATATCGAGGAGCTCTGCGAGCGGGTGATCCTGATCGATCATGGGAAGCTCTTTTTCGACGGATCGCTGGAAGAAGTGGTCAACCGTTTCACATCGACCAAGATCATCGAGGCGGATTTCAGCGCCCCACTGCCGATTGATTTCATCCCTCCGGGTATCGTCCTAGAGCGCGATCCGCTCCAACTCAAAATCGAGGTCTCCCGTGCAGAGGTTCCCCGCGCCTGCACGGCGTTGCTGTCGGGAGGACTTGTTTCCGACCTTTCGGTGAAGGAAGTGCCGATCGAAGAAGTGATCCGGAGAGTTTTTGGCAAGCAGCAGGACGAACATCGACTAGAATCACTGGTATGAAGTTCACGCGCCCGATGCTCACACTGCTGATGTTGGTGATTTCGGTCCTACCTGTGATGGGCGGAACGGGTGAGGGGAGTCGGGCGCGGCTCTTGACGGATGCACCCTCTCCGATCATTCCCGGACATCCTTTCCTTGCCACCGTGGTGCTCGATCTTCAACCGGGCTGGCATACCTATTGGCAGTATCCGGGGGATTCTGGATTGCCCCCCAAGGTGGAATGGAAGTTACCGGAGGGATGGAAGGCGGGACCGCTTGAGTTCTCCGTGCCGGAGCAATACAGCGAACCGGGTGACATGGTCATCTACGGTTATGAGGGGAGGCAACTGCTTCGCGCAGTGATTACTCCGCCGAACGATCTGCCGAAGAATCAAACCTTCAACCTCAAGGCGAATGTTTCCTGGTTGGCCTGCAAGGAACTCTGTGTGCCGGGAGCAGGTGAAGTGTCAACCGAGGTGCTGGGACCGACGGATGGGCCTATTGATTGGAAGCAGGCGCCGGTACCCAAAGGAGTTTGGCCCGAGGCTGGGAAATCTCCCTATGAAGTCACGGTATCCGGCCAGGGAACGAACAGGATGGTTTCGTTCACGGGAACTATCGGGGCTTCCTACGAGCTCTTCCCCGATCCTGAGCCAGCAGACGGGACGACGGTGGGCCATGTCACCGCGATGGTCACGCCCGTGGAGAAAGGGCAGGTCATGCTCTATACGATTCCTTGGGATGGCCCTGCTCACTTCAAGGCGCTGCTGGTTGAGAAGGGTGAAGGTGTGACTCATGCCTGGTGGATTGATGGGAAAGCAAAGAAGGTTTCGTCCTCGGCGATTTCTTCTTTTTCTTGGGGTGTGCTGATCGCCGCCCTGTTTTCGGGATTCCTCGGAGGGATGATCCTTAATCTGATGCCGTGTGTGTTGCCGGTGATCTCGCTGAAGATCTTTGGATTCATCGCCCAGGCGGGTGAATCGCCTGCGAAGATTTTGCGTCATGGCCTCGCCTTTGCCGCCGGGATTTTTGTCTGGTTTCTGGGGCTTGCAGTGCTGGTCATCGCCTTGAAATCGGGAGGGGCTCAGGTTACCTGGGGAGCCTTCCAATTCCAGAATCCCTACTTTGTGATCGGACTGAGCGTGCTGGTCTTTCTGTTTGCCCTGAATCTCTTTGGCGTTTTTGAGATCACGCTGCCCTGGCAGGCGACGACCTCACTTGATCAGGCTGCCTCGCGGGAGGGTTACTCGGGATCATTTTTTCAGGGGCTCTTTGCCACGCTGCTTGCCACCCCGTGCACGGCTCCCTTCCTTGGGAGTGCTCTCGGATTTGCCTTTGGGCAAAGCGCACTGGTGATTTTAGTGATGTTTGCCTCTGTGGCACTCGGTATGGCCTTTCCCTATTTACTCCTCTCCGCGTTCCCCAGTTGGCGGCATTTCATTCCCAAGCCGGGTGTTTGGATGGAGCGCCTGAAGCAGTTCATGGGGTTTCCGTTGCTTGCGACAAATCTCTGGTTGCTCTGGGTGATTCAGAATCAGCGAGGGGTCGAGGCGGTGCTGCTTCTGTTGATGCTCTTTCTTATGCTGGCATTTTTCGCCTGGGTCTATGGAAGTCTTGCCGCCCGTGCCCATGCGCTCTTGTTACTGTTAGTCCTCTTGCTCGCCGGTGGGGCCACGATTGCGGTGGCGAGAATGATTCAACGGGTCTCGCCAGTTGATGCAGGTGTTCATTCTCCGACGCTTAATGGGCTCTCCTGGACTCCCTTCACGCCGCAGGCACTTGCCTCTCTCAGGGCTGAGGGGAAGCCTGTGCTGGTCGATTTTACCGCTTCCTGGTGCCTGACCTGTCAGTTCAACGAACGCACGGCGATCGATGTCCCCGCAGTGCGACAACTCCTTCAGCAGAAGGGGATCGTAGCGATGAAGGGAGACTGGACGAATTCCGATCCCGCGATCACGGAAGTCCTGAAATCCTTTGGCCGGGTCGGTGTGCCGTTGGTCGTTTTTTATCCTGAGGGTAAAGAGAGTGCCCCCATTGTTCTACCGGAACTTCTCACCGAACGCATCGTTCTTGAGGCGTTGAAGAATTAGTTTCTTTGCGATTTTAGCCACTCTCCACTACACCCAAGAACATACCTATGGATTTCAAAAAACTCCGACTCGACACCCTCGACCAGAACACGCCGATTTCCAAAGAGGAATACGCAAGTGATTTGAAGAAGTATCAGCTCGGTCTGCTCAATCTCCAACTTCGACTCAAGGAGAGCAAACGCACGGTCATCATTGTCCTCGAAGGGCCAGATGCCGCCGGTAAGGGAGGAGCGATCAAGCGGGCGCTCGAACGCCTCGATCCTAGGCTTGTGAGGGTCTATTCCACGCAGAAACCGACGCCCGAGGAATTTCAGCATCATTATCTCTGGCGCTTTTGGACGAAGCTTCCGCCTCTTGGCCAGATTGCCGTATTTGATCGCAGTTGGTATGGGCGCGTACTCGTCGAGCGTGTCGAGGGGTTTGCCACGGATAAGGAGTGGAAGCGGGCCTATCAGGAGATCAACGAGATGGAGCAGACGCTCTCAGATGGCGGAGCCATCATCATTAAACTCTTTCTCCAAGTTTCAAAGGCCGAGCAACTCAAACGCTTCAAACTCCGTCAGTCCGATCCCTACAAGCACTGGAAGATCAATGATGAGGACTGGCGCAACCGGCGCAAGTGGAAGCAGCATAACGAGGCCGCCGAGGAGATGTTCGTGAAGACCTCAACGGAGTGTTCTCCCTGGACGGTGATTCCGGGTGACTTCAAGTGGTATGCCCGCGTTCAGTTTGCCAAGACCATTTACGATCGGATTGCGGCTGAGTTTCCGGAAACGAAGAAATAAAAAAGCCCCGAGTAGGCAGATAGGCTGAAGGCTGTTAGACGGCTAGGAATAAGACTCCCACTGATGATCCTCTGTGGATTGTTAGCGAAAATTCCAGANNCTTGAGGAGATGCAGCATGATGGAGTCAACTTCGACCAAAGGGACATGAAATCGGGCAGGCTGAATTATTCAATTTTGGCCTAACAGGCTTCAGCCAATTCACCTCCGTGGCCTTTCGGCCACGGTCGGTCACAGTCCATCATCCGTCACGGCACCGTGGGAGGCGTCGGTGACATGAGAGGCGTATTTTGCAAGGACTCCGCGGTGGTAGCGGGGCTTGGGCTGTTTCCAGGATTTCTTGCGCTTGGCTAGCTCGTCGGCAGTGACTCCGAGGCTGAGAGTGCGCTTCTTGGCGTCGATCACGATCTTGTCGCCATTTTTAACGAAGGCAAGCGGGCCGCCGACATAGGCTTCGGGTGTGATG
>DKEN01000022.1:0-2360 GCA_002452515.1 Spartobacteria bacterium UBA6821
GGAGAATCCCCTCAGCGGGCTTTGACCAAGCAGGTAACGCTGCCAGACGGCCTTTATTGCTCTCGCCCGAAGGGTTGCGTCTCTTTTTCGTCTGGCCTGCGTTGATCGGGCGGGACAAGCCTGCTGAAGGGATTGCCGCCGCCCTCCCGCCTTGACCAGACAAAAAATCCCCAGCAACGCGGCACTTCCTAATTTTCAGACAGGCTCTTAGAATCGTTCTTGGATTTGGGCGATTTGCAGTGTCACTATTGCACGCCGTATTTATGAACCAACTGCAAACCACCCCATTACTCGATCAAGTCGCCATTGTCACCGGAGCCGGTCGTGGCATCGGCGAAGCCATCGCACGCTATCTCGTTGAGGCCGGAGCCAAAGTCGCCGTCGTCAGCCGGAGTGAGGCCAACTCTTCCAAGGTCGCCGCTGCCCTTGAGGCGATTCGTCCCGGTAGCGCCAAGCCATACGCCGTTGATGTGGCTGATTTTGATGCGGTGCAGAAAGTGGGGGAGCAGATCATCGCCGATTTCGGTCGGGCTGATATTCTGGTCAATAACGCCGGTATCACCCGTGACACCCTGGCGATGCGCATGTCCTCCGAGGACTGGGACGCCGTTCTCGACACCAACCTCAAGGGTTCGTTCAATTTCATCCGCGCCGTGCTCCGCACCATGGTCAAGCAGCGTTCCGGCCGCATCATCAATATCAGCTCGGTGAGCGGGTTGATGGGATTGGCAGGACAGACCAACTACGCAGCCAGCAAGGCGGGACTCATTGGGCTCACCAAGAGCCTTGCCAAGGAAGTCGCCAGTCGCGGCATCACGGTCAATGTGGTCGCTCCCGGATTCATCGAGACCGACATGACAGCCGTCCTGAATGATGAAATCCGTAAGGGAGCACTCTCTCAGATTCCGCTCTCCCGCTTCGGACAGCCCGAGGAGATTGCCTCCACCGTTGCTTTCCTTTCCGGCCCCGGAGCCTCCTACATCACAGGTCAGGTACTGGCGGTTGATGGTGGCATGTCGATGTAGTCTCCCATAATACCGAAGGCCCCCCCTTCAAGTTTCAGCTTTCAGGTTTCAGCTTTCCCTCTCGATGCGTCCTTCCCTCCTCGTTCCCCTTGCCGTCGTGCTGCTGCAGCTATCCGCAAGGGCGGAGACAACGGGTGTAGTTACAAATACCCCCTCCGAGACGGCTCCGGCGATCCTAACCCCCGCTGAAGCAACGGAGCCCAGGATCAACGGACCGAAGGTATTCGGCGTCTGGCCTGGAAGTCCGCTGCTCTATTCGATCCCGGCGACAGGAGAGCGGCCGATGACTTTCGCCGTGAAAAATCTTCCTGCCGGACTCAGTCTGGATTCCTCCACGGGGAGGATCACCGGGATGCTTCCGAATGCGGGAACATACCGGGTCACGCTCGTTGCCTCCAACCAGGCAGGCCAGGCTAGCAAAGACTTCAGGATCGTTGTCGGTGACACCATCTGCCTCACTCCAGCCATGGGGTGGAATAGCTACAATACCTACGATGTGAGCGTGAATCAGAAGCAAATCCTCGAGGCTGCTCACGCCATGGAGGAATCGGGACTAGCCCGACACGGTTGGAGCGTCATCACGTGTGATGATGGATGGCAGGGGGCGCGAGGGGGCAAGTGGAACGCCATCCAACCGTACGAGGGATTCCCTGATATTGGGGGGATGGTGGCGGAAATTCATTCCCTCGGACTCAAGGCTGGCATCTACTCGACGCCCTGGATCACTTCCTATGGCCGTCGCATCGGCGGCTCCTCGGATAATCAGGACGGCTCGTGGAGCCCGGAATATGCCAAAAAAAATAGGATTGCCACCTCCATGAAGGCACCTTTCGTTGTTGGAAAATATCACTTTGCCGAGCAGGATGCCCGTCAGTTCGCCGATTGGGGATTCGACTATTTGAAATACGATTGGGATCCTATCCAGGAACCGGATGTGAAGGAAATGTCGCAAGCCCTGCGAAAATCCGGACGGGACATCATTTTTAGTCTCTCCAATAACAGCAAGGGCACCTTACTTGCCAGGATCGCAGCCGTTTCCCCATGGGCGAACTCCTGGCGGACCACCGGCGATGTCCATGACAACTGGCAGAATGTCGCCAACAGCGCCTTTGGAGAGAATGAATGGGCCGCTTACTGTCGTCCCGGCCACTTCAATGATCCCGACATGCTGGTCGTGGGGAATGTCGGCTGGGGACATCCTCATCCCTCGAATTTGACCCCTGACGAACAATACACCCAGATCAGCATGTGGAGCCTCCTTTCAGCACCGCTGATCCTTGGTTGCGATCTTCGCAAACTCGATCCCTTCACCCTGAGCCTGCTGACCAATGACGA
>DKEN01000022.1:2365-4001 GCA_002452515.1 Spartobacteria bacterium UBA6821
CAGACCCTGCGCAATGTCTGGAGCCAGAAGGATCTCGGGGGCTTTGACGGCTCTTTCGAAACCCCGCCCATCGGGCGTCACGGCGTCATTCTTGTCAAGTTCACCCCTGCTCCCAAGGGAGCCTGATTCCTATGCGCCTCTACCTTTTGCGTCATGCGGAGGCGGGGCCCTTTGGTGAAAAGCTTCAGGCGGATGATTTCTCCCGTCGCCTCACCGAGAAAGGGATTGCCCAGGCGGGACGGGTGGGGGAGTTCCTTGGACGACAAGGGCTCTCTCCCGAGCTGATACTGAGTAGTCCGGTGCTACGGGCCAAAGAGACGGCGGAGATTGTCTCAACAAAATTGGCAAAGCTTGGGCAAGCGGAACTACTGTTGGCTCCATGGCTCGCCTGCGGCATGACTCCCGAGACCGCCCTGCACGAACTGGCGGATTACAAACGGCTGGAAAGCGTGATGATCGTCGGCCACGAACCTGACTTCAGTGGACTTGTAGCGACCTTGCTCGGCGCTCCCTCGGGGGACNNTAACTCCCGGAGGCGGCGTGCTTAAACTCCTCCTGCCGGTGAAGCTCTTATCGTGAATTCAGCACCTCTTGAATAATATGAAATTAAAGATAATTGCCGTATTTGTTTTTGTATTATTTACAACAAGGTTTACCCTCATCGCAAATCCCGACTGCGCCATTACGCTACATGTGGTGGATGACCAAGGTCATTCTCTGACGAACTTTCCAATTGGAATGGGCGTCATCAGTGGATGGAAACCTGGAGAGGGATTTGGTACGGACCTTACGGAGAGTTGGACTAATATTACGGATGCCAATGGAATGACAACGGCTACACATAAATGTTATAACCCGGAAATTGGAGTCTGGGCACAAGGTGTTAATGGATATTATCCATCAAGAATCACTTACAACTACACCAATGCCGTAGCAGGCAAATGGCAACCTTGGAATCCGACCGTGGAGTTTGTCGTCAAACCGATCCTCAATCCAATTCCGATGTATGCAAGGGTNNGGTAAGGGAACATCCTCAGACTTCATCTTCACCCTTTCGGATATAGCCTCGACAAATGCCACCCAAAAGCCAACCGAAAGTGCCTTAACCATTTCTTTCCCGAATAAGGGAGACGGTATTCAACCAGTGATAAGCTCTGAAATAAATCTAGGAAGTGCTTTTCGTCTTCCTCGGTATGCACCCGAAGGCGGCTACCAAGCAACTCTTGTTCAAAAGTATTCGCAGGTATGGGTGCACGGTAGATTACAAGAGAATCAAAACTACTTCTATCGAGTGCGCACGGTGTTTGATGGGAGCGGTAATGTGAAGAGTGCCCTCTATGGCAAAATCGTTGGGCCGATTCAATTTCGGAGCAACGGGAGACTTCAATTCACCTACTACCTAAACCNNATAATGACCGGAATATGGAGTTTGATCCTACAAAAAACCTATTTCAGAATCTTTCCGATCTCCAGCAAGTCCAAGCTCCTTAAAATTCCTATTATTTTTCAGTTTTTCTCGAATGCACATTTTCGGCTATGGCGCAGTAATTTTGAATGCGGGGCAAACCTCCGATTGGCGAGAGGAGGTTGGACTGTGCAGCAGCACAGCCCGCGAGGGCGAGCGGCGTGGGCACGC
>DKEN01000023.1:0-3002 GCA_002452515.1 Spartobacteria bacterium UBA6821
TATCCGCCGACGGAGTATCTGCTGCCGCAGAATGTCGACTTCCTGACCTTCAATGTCTACCTGCACAGACGAGAAGATTTTGAACGCTATCTGGCCCGCCTTCAGAATCTGGCCGAGGACAAACCCCTCATCATGGGTGAGTTCGGTATGGACACCATCCGTCATCCCGAGGAGGAGCAGGCGGAGATGATCGGCTGGCATCTGGATGCTGTCGTGCGCGGCGGTCTAGCAGGCACGATCCTCTATGCCTGGANNAAGGCTCTCACCACCGTGAGCGGTTTTTTTGACGACAAGGAATCGATCACCCATCGCGCACCGCTTCCCCGTGTACCGAAAGTCTCGGTGATCGTCTGCGGTTACAACGGCGGCCCGACTCTCGAAGCCTGCCTTCAATCACTCAAGCAGATTGATTATCCCGACTACGAGGTGGTTGTGGTCGATGATGGTTCGACCGATAACACACAGGACATCGTCAAGGGGCATCCGTGGGTAAAATCTATTTATCAGACCAACCATGGTCTGAGCTACGCCCGCAACGTCGGCGCCGCTAATGCGACCGGAGAAATCCTCGCCTATACCGACAGCGACTGCATGGCTGATCCCGATTGGCTCTACTATCTGGTCGGCACGCTGCTCTCCGGCAATTACGCCGGAGTCGGTGGTCCGAACATCTCTCCGCCCGCCCAAAATTGGCAGCAGGCCTGCGTTGCCGCCGCTCCTGGAGGTCCGAGCCACGTGCTCCTGACCGATGTGGTGGCCGAGCATATTCCCGGCTGTAACATGGCCTTCCATCGCTGGGCTTTTGACAAAATCGGCGGATTCGATCCCGAGTATCGCAAGGCCGGTGACGATGTGGATTTTTGCTGGCGTCTTCAGCAGGAGGGCGAGGTCATTGCCTTTAGCCCCTCCGCTATTGTATGGCACTACCGTCGCTTCACTCTCAAGGCCTTCCGCAAGCAACAGGAAGGCTACGGCGAGGCCGAGTCCCTGCTGCGCTTCAAGCACCTTGTTTTTTTCGGTCCCACCGGCACCGCCAAGTGGAAGGGTCAGGTCTATGGAGCCCCCCGCTTTACCTGGCTGATCAATCACCCGGTGATCTATCACGGCGTTTTTGGGGAAGGACTTTTCCAGTGCATCTACCCGACTCCCCAGTCGGAGCTGGCAGCTTATCTCAGCAGCATCGAATGGGTCGTCCTCACGGCATTCCTCTTCCTGCTTTCCATCCCCTTCCCAGCGCTGCGCATCGTGGCCTACCTGATGTTCGGAGGCACCTTCCTGGTTGCCCTTTCCTACATGATCCATGCGAAGCTGGAACCCAAGTTCGACACGATCCGGGCCCGGTTGCTGGTTGCCTTTCTCGCCCTCTCGCAACCCCTCGTGCGCGGATGGTCACGTTATTTCACCTGGTTAAAATTCAAGCGCACTCCCGAATCTATCATTGTCGCCAAGGAAAAAGACTTCGTTCCAAGCCGCATTCGGGGCCTCTCCAAACTGGTCTTCTGGAATGAAGAGGGCAAAGGGCGCGAAGCCCTCCTCACCACCACGATTGAAACGCTGGAGAGCGAAGGCTGGAGCTACTCCATGGATACCGGTTGGAAGGCCTGGGATGTGCAGATCTATGGAAGCTTCTGGTGGGGGGTCACCCTGCGGAGCGTTACGGAATACCATGGCGGACCGAAGTGCCTGACACGCGTTGCCCTTTCCACGCGGATGGTCGCCACGACTTTCCTGCTGAATTTCCTGATGGTGAGCTTCCTGATCTACTGGGCTGCCACGGGTCATGATCTGACCTGGCCCGGCTTGCTCTACGCCATCATCATGTTTGTGATCTGGCTCAGGGGTTACCGCCTCAAAAAAGGTGTCGCCCATCTGGTGGAGGCTGCCGGTCAGCGCATTGGCCTGAAGCGCGTTGATCCTAAAAAGGGGAACAGTCCGCAGAAGAACTCCGAGGATGAGGAAAAGGGCGAAAGCGTGACAGATCTCGATGCCGTCTCGCCACAGTCCTCCACCGAGGTTTCACCTCAAGTAACTCCGGTTTCACCTCAAGTGACGCCCGTCTCCCCGCAGGTGACACCGGTTTCACCTCAGGGCTGATCTCCACTGGCATCTCAAACGAGTAAGGATTAGAATCGTACGATTATGCCCAGTGTCTTTATCAAGACCTACGGTTGCCAGATGAACGAGCGCGACTCCGAACAGGTCGCGCGCGATCTGCAGGATCGTGGCCACAAGCTGGTCGGAAACGAGCGTGAGGCCGATGTGATTCTGCTCAATACCTGCAGCGTCCGCGAAATGGCGGAACGCAAGGCCATTGGCAAGATGGGCATGCTCCGAAAGCTCCGCAGGGAGAAACCGCAGCTGGTGCTAGGCTACATGGGCTGCATGGCCCAGCGCCTCGGGGAATCCCTGAAGGAGACCTCCCCTCACATCGACCTTGTTGTCGGCACCCAGAAGTTCCACCGCGTTGCTGACTACGTTGAGGAGGCACTGCGCAAACGCGAGGAAGCATTCACCCTGGCAGATATCGCCGAATTGGGAGAGGCGGTCATCCCTCCCATTGTCCCCATTGTTGATACAGCAGCGGAAGCCGGTTCGCAGAATACGATCCGGGATCATCTGCCTCAGGATGAAAAAAGGGTGAAGAAAGAGGCCACCTCCTTCATCTCCATCATGCAGGGATGTGATATGCACTGCACGTTCTGCATCGTCCCTTCGACGCGCGGTGAGGAGCGTGGACGACCGATCGCCGAAATCGTCGGAGAGGCGCGGATTCTTGTGGAACGGGGAATCCGCGAAGTCACGCTGCTTGGCCAGATCGTGAATCTCTACGGGCGTCGTGAATTCCCAAAGGTCGACAACAAGAGTCCCTTTGTGCAACTCATCGAGGCCCTGCATGAAGTCGAGGGACTTGATCGGATCAGATTCACCTCTCCTCATCCGATGGGATTCCGCAAAGATCTTGTCGAATGCTTCGGCCGTCTTCCAAAGCTCATGGAGCATGT
>DKEN01000023.1:3033-13872 GCA_002452515.1 Spartobacteria bacterium UBA6821
GAGGAAATCGGTTTCGATGGAGCCTTTATCTTCCGGTATTCCAAACGGGGTGACACCCCTGCTGCCGAGATGGAGGATCAACTTCCGGAGGAAGTGAAGGAAGCGCGCAATCAAGATCTGCTCTCCGTTGTGAATGCCTCGGCATCGCGCCATCTTGATGCCTGCGTTGGCACGCATCAGGAGATCCTCTGTGAAGGTCCCAGCCGCAATGACCCACTCCGGTTGGCCGGACGCACCCGCACCAACAAGATCGTGATTTTTGAAGGCGGAAGCCGTTTTCACGGAGAAATCTTCGATGTCAAGATCACCTCGGCGAGCGCCTCAACCCTCTACGGTGATCCAGCCATCCACGATGGCACAACGCACGAGTCATGAAGCCGGGCCAACTTGGCCAGAAGAAGGGTGTGATCGAGTGTCCGGAGTTTGATCTTCGTCTCACGCTCGAAAGTGGCCAGACCTTTCACTGGATGCCAGTCTCAGAAAGCAACGGTGGGGGATACACCGGCTGTATCGGCAAGAAACCCGTGTTGTTGAGACAGGAAGGCCAGCTTCTTCATTATCAAGGAAACGAAGGAGATCACCTCCCCGACCTCATCAGGCATTACTTTGCCTTTGACCATGATCTTGATGTGATCCGGGATTCCTGCTCCGGGCATCCGGCCTCCTTTGATGCCGCGATCGCCTGTCACGGACTCCGGATTATGCGCCAGCCTCACTGGGAGTGCATCGCCAGTTTCATCCTCTCTCCGATGAAGCAGGTAGCCCATATCCGGCAGATGAGCCTCGCCCTGCGTGAGACTTTTGGAAAAAAACTGCCGGGCTTTCCCGTTCCTGCTTTTCCCGAGCCTCAAGTCCTCGCCTCAGCCACCGAAGAGGAATTGCGGCAGTGCGGCCTCGGATTTCGTGCCAAGGGACTGCTCGGTTCGTCCAGACTGATCGCCTCGGGAGCATTCGATCCGGAAGCTCTCATCACCATGAGCACCGAGGAGGCACGGAACGCGCTCTGTTCCCTGCCGGGGATCGGTCGCAAGGTCGCCAACTGCATTCTTCTCTTCTCCTACGAACGCCTCAATGCCGTTCCTGTCGATGTCTGGATTGCCAGGATTCTCGGATCATTCCGGTCCAGAAAAGCCACACCGGAGCAACTGGAGCGCTATGGGGAAAAACTTCTCGGCCCCTACGCAGGATACATCCAGCAGTATCTCTTTCATCAGGCTCGCACTGGAAAACTGCTACTGTCCAAAGCCTCATCAGCCGCAAAATCGCCTAAAAAATCGCCATCCAAACAACCTCGGAGACTCGTGACCGCATGAGTGCTCAGAGGAAAGTCGCAAGACGCCCCCAGGTGAAACGATCGGGTTGGAAAAAAGAACCCAGAGAGCGCTTTTCCCTGCTCCTGATTCTTTCCCTGCTCATCCATGCCACGCTCATCCTCCTGCTGGCCTACCTCTTCGCAAAAAAATTAGCTGAGAAACCACCCGTTCCTCCGGAACCACCGATGCCCGAGGTCACGCTGGAACTTCCTCCGCCGGAGCGCCCCACCGTTGATGCAAAAGAAATCACCGACAAGGCTCCGGAGAAGGCCCCTTTTGAATCGGATCAAAACAGCAAGGCAGCAACGGAACTTCCCGCCACCGGTACCGTTCCCCTGCCAACCCAGGAGGGGATTACCCAGCCGAATCTGGAATTAGCGAATCAAAAGTACACCCCGGGAGAACAGCCTGCCTCCCCTGCTGGAAATCCCGTTCCTCCACAACCCGCTACCCCTCCTGCGCCGAAGCAGCCAAAACCGGAGTCCACCCCTGCGCCCACGGCAACTCCACAAAGCAGTGCCACGCCGCAACCGACCCCTCCCATCCCCCCGCCACCCAACAGCGTCAAGCTCCTCGAGCTTCCCAAGGAACAGCCCTCACCCCACCCTTCCGTCCCTCAGACGAGCCCGGCATCTCCCGCTTCACAAACCGGCGAACAAGGCAGCAAAAAGGGATACCAACAGGAGACCCGCCAGACGGTAGTTTACGGGAGTATCTCCAATCGTGGCCGCTCTTCTGTGGCTGCCGAGGCCACACCGCTCGGCAGATACAAAAAGTCTGTCTCCACCGCCATCGGCTCGCGCTGGTATTACTATGTCAACGAGCGGATGGGACTCCTCAGCATCGGCACCGTCAGCGTCACCTTCAAAGTCACCGCCTCGGGCAAAGTGACGGAGCTGCGTGTCGTCTCGAGCAATTCGAATGAATCTTTGACGGATTGCAGCCTCCGCTCAATCATGGACGCCAAGATTCCTCCGATCCCACCCGAAGTTGCCGCGACCCTCCAGAATGGCAGCCTCGAAATCGACTACAGCTTCACGATTTACTAACCAATGATTGCACACTCTCTTCTCGCTCTGAGCATCCTCCAGTTTTTTGTCAAAGGCGGCTTTTTCATGGCTGTCCTTGTGATCCTCTCCATCTTCTCGCTGGCGGTCATTCTTCAGCGGGGCTTGGTGATCAAGATGGATCGGGCAATTCCCCCGGCCGTCCTCCGCAGTGTGGCCGCCTTCAAGCCAGGAGCCTCCGCTGAGGCACTGCAGATCGCCCTTTCTCACGAACCTTCCCCGCTTGCCCGGGTGCTCATCACCCTTCTTCAACACAGGGACTGGCCGCGCGCCGAGGCTCTTGATGCCGTGCAAACCCGCGCCCGCCATGAAATCTCACGCTTGGAATCCGGTCTCGTCTTTCTGGAAATCACCACGGGTATTTCCCCCCTGCTCGGACTGCTTGGCACCCTCTCGGGACTGGTCGGCATCTTCGGCAATATCGGCGATCACGGAGATCCCCAGTTGGTGGCCAGCGGCATCTCCCAAGCCCTGAACTGCACCATCGTCGGACTTGGCGTGGCCGTCCCGAACCTCATCTCCTACAACTATTTCACGCGCCGAGTCGAGGTCATCGCCATCGAACTCGAATCCCTGACGACGGAACTCATGGCAAAACTCTCCATCGGCCGGTAAGACAGTTTCCTTGGGGCGGTTCGTGAAAAAATGTGGCCGTGAGTTATCTTATGATCCACCGAATTTTTACCACAGAGGAGGATCCAAGGTGGGATAAAGTATAAGAGCAGGGATATTCCAGTGATTTTTTTCCGATCCTTTGCGGCAACCTTCGCTGTTTTCTTTGTCAGTTCTTTGTGGTGAAAACCATTCGGCTATGACTCAGGTTAACATGCACTATAGGTTTAAGCTCTCGACCTCTGCCTCTGACCCAGCGGCAAAAGAAAAGCCCCGCCTCCCTTCATTCGTGAAGGAAAACGGGGCTTTGTAATTTTACTCTGTCTCAGGATTGCTTAGGAAGCAGGCTGATTGGTCGATGGGGGCGGTGGTGGAGTGCCTCCTCCTTTGGGGCCACCCCATCCCTGACGGCGCTTGGCACGCATCTGTTTCAGTTGATCGAGTTGGGCAGGAGTCAGGATAGCCTCGAGCTTTGTTTTGACCTCTTCTTGCAGATCTTTCAACTGCTGCTTCTGATCGTCAGTCAGGTTCAGCGCCTCTACTGCGCGGGGTGGGAGCAAGGGAGGGCCATCAGGAGGATGGTTTGGACCCATCTGTGAATTGGTGTCACCATTCGTGGATCCTTGATCCTGAGCCAGGAGCAAGGTTGACGGCAGGGCAAGCGCCAAGGCCGCTACGGCAGTGAGGAGGATTTTATTGGTAGGGTTAGTTTGGGGGATGTGTGTTTTCATCACTTTTTAAAACACCAGCATGGCTGGAATAGTTTCAAGATTTTTGAAAATTTTTTCCCCGTGGAAGTTAGAGCAGTGTAAGTCTCCGAAGCAGAACTGGAAATCTACCAGTCGTTTCCAGGACACGGCTGTCCCTCCGATGCGCCTCGCCTGGCAGTAAAATACCTGTCACTTCCATCTGCCTTTCAGTGTTAACAGGCCTCAAAGCCACAGTCCCTCAGAGGCAACATGGCCTTTGGGGTCATCACCCTATTTGATGGGATGAGTTCAAGTCGTAGCCTTCTACTCATGAATACTGCCTCTACCCGCACGCTGACCTTGATCTGCTTGTGTCTTATCTCCTTAACTCTCGTTCCGCTTTTTGCGCGAACCGCAGCATCACTTTCTGCCCAGGATAAGGCGTTCGTGATGAAAGCCGCTCAAGGCGGCATGACCGAAGTTCAGCTTGGGAAACTGGCCGCTGATCAAGGGAGCGCGGCAGATGTGAAGGATTTTGGAGCCAAAATGGTGAAAGACCACAGCAATGCCAATAGTGAGTTGATGGCCATCACCAGTGCAAAGGGGATCTTGTTACCGCACAAACTCGACACCAAGCATCAGAAAATGGTCGACACCATGAAGAGCTTATCGGTTGGAGCTTTTGATAAAACCTATGTTGACGCCATGGTTGCCGCTCACACCAAGGATCATGCGCTTTTCGAGAAGGAAGCTTCCACCGGCCAGGATGCCGAGATCAAAGCATTTGCGGCCAAGACCGATGAGATGGTGAAAATGCATCTCTCCATGATCGAGGCCATCCAGTCGAAGATGAAATAAACCTATTTCTCTTTAAAACCTTACAAACCAAAAAGCTCACCGCTGATGAACACAGAACTCACGACAGAAGGGCTGGAGATTACCCGCCAAGAAATGATTCGATTTCTCAATGAGGATCTTGCCGGAGAATATCAGGCAATCATCGCTTATATTGTCTATAGCCAAGTCCTCAAGGGAGCTGCTTATACAGACATTGCATCGCAATTGGAGCAGCATGCCAGCGAAGAGCTCCACCATGCGATCAAGATTGCCAAACAGATTGATTATCTGGGTGGAATGCCTGAGGTGAAGCCAAAGCCCGTGATCACCTCAGAGGATGCCATCACGATGCTAAAGGCTGACCTTGAGAATGAACGCACTACCGTGGCGCGCTATCGCTTACGTATCCGTCAGGCCGAGGCGATGGGTGAGTTTGCCTTAAGCGAAATCCTGCGGGGAATCATTGTGCAGGAACAGGACCATGAGATCGATCTGGCGGCAGCATTGGGGATCGATGTCCCTCTTCCCTAAGTGTGGAGGCACTCCATGGCCATCGGAGAACGGCCGAGAGCTAGGAATCAATAGAAAGTGCCGCCAGGATCGGGAGAGCCTGAGTTCAAAACTCCTGCACCGCTCTAGCCGGGAAGCTTCACGATAAAGAGACTCCCCTCGCCGAGCTGACTGATGATTTCAATTTTGCCGCCGTGCGCTTTGACAATCCCCTCGGTGATGGCAAGCCCTAGGCCTGCGCCCGAACCATGGGAACGTGATTTATCAACGCGAAAGAATCTCTCAAAGAGATGAGGAAGATCATCGGGGTCAATGCCACGTCCTGTATCCTCAACGCTGATCGTTGAAAATCCCGGCTCCCGGGATGTGCGCAAGGTAACCCTTCCTCCGGAAGCATTATAACGAATCGCATTCTCCAGAAGATTATTGCAGACTTGAGCCAGTTGCGCGGGATTCCCAGTGCAAGTGACGGGCTTCAGATCACTTTCCAGCGTGATATGGAGTTCGTCCGCCAATGGCTTCAGTAACTCCAGAGTGTCTCCGGCAATCTGATCGAGTCGGCAGGTGATTCTTTCCCCTCCCCTTCCCCCCTGATCGACCCTCACCAAGGCGAGCAGAGACTCCGTGAGTTGCTGCATCCTCTTAGCTGCGCGATGACACGCGGCAAGGCTCTCGCGATACTCTTCGGAAGAGCGCTCCCGGGCCAGGGCGTTCTGGGCATGTGTGATAATGACCGAAATCGGAGTCCGGAGCTCATGCGAGGCATCCGCTGTGAATTGAGATTGCCTTTCAAAGCTTGTCTCCAGACGTGAAAAGGTCTGGTTGAGCACCCTCACGAGTCCGGAAATTTCATTCTCTCCAGATGGCATAGGTATGCGTTGGGAAAGATCCCCCTCTGCAATTTTTGCAGCCGTATGATTGATAGTGATCAAAGGGCGGAGCAATCCCGAAGTGATCATCCAGCCAATGAACAAACCAATCAGCAGCACAGCTCCTCCCACGGCGAAGAGGATCCAGGCCGCCCTGTTCAGAGAGGCAAAATCATCACCCATCTCTTTCCCAACCAGAATGCATTCCCCGCTCGGAAGAAACTCAAAGTATTCGCGAAGATTGTCATGAATTCTGAAGCCGGAACGGGCAGATCCAGCCGTGGGCTGAAGGGGGGATTTGGGGGCGGAGTCGGACCGGAGCAGGATCCGTTCCAGAGGCCCCCAGACAACCTCATAGAGGAAGTTTTTCCGCAGGTCCTGATCGTCTCTTTCCTTAGCGAGAAGAGGATTCAGGTTCTCTAATTGCGCCTCCTCCATTTGCTCAGGCGGTTGAGGTGGTTGGGGCGGCGGCGGGGCAGGAAGCCCAGCACTCTCTTGATCGGGCGGCAATTCAGGAGGGGGACCGAGATCAGCTCCGTCTGGTGGAGGCGGTTGTCTCGGTGGGGGGGACTGATTCGGCCCGTGAGGGTGCAACTCGCGGATCACAAGTTGCGCATGATGTTCCAATTCCTGATCAACCCGGGCAAAGAGACTTGCCCGTTGGAGTCGCCATGATGTCCAAGCAAAGCCCGCGAGAACAAGGGCAAGCAAAAGCCCGTGCCAGAGCTGGAGTTGCCAGCGGAGAGATCCGTTCAGTCTGATTCGTGGAAGTTTCATTCGATGCAATATCCGTAGCCCCGTCGTGTCATGATAAACTCACTGCCCAGCTTGTTGCGCAGGTTGGAGATGTGGACATCCAGGAGATTGGAAAGGGTGTTTTCGTTTTCATCAAAGAGATGCTCATAGAGTGCGGCGCGGCTCACGGCCTCTCCACGGTGCATGGCAAGGAACTCCAGCAACGTAAACTCACGGTGAGTCAGTGCGACTGCCTTGCCGCTCCTGAAAGCCTGCCTCGCGGGAATGTCGATACGCACGTTGCCGATCTGCACCACCGAACGGGAGAGTCCGGCGGTGCGACGGATCAGCGCCCTCACCCTGGCGAAGAGTTCGTTCAGATCGAAGGGCTTGACCAGATAATCATCCGCCCCGAGATCAAGGCCATGAACACGATCACGGGATGTGTCGCGGGCCGTGAGCATCAGCACGGGGGTCTTACGCTTGGCCCGGAGTTTTTTCAGAATCGTCCAACCATCCAGTCCCGGCAGCATGACATCGAGGATGATGGCGTCGTAATCGGTGTTCATCGCCTTGTAGAGCCCCTCTTCACCCTCCTCGGAGGTGTCCACCGCGTAGCCCTCCTCGCGCAATGCCTTGGCGAGACTGGAGAGCAGATCGGCTTCATCTTCGATGACCAGGAGCCTCATGATTTCTTATTGTCGTTTTAGTGTGATGGAACCAGAGAATAATTGGCTCCATTCACATGGATGTCACCCCGGCTGATGAGTATCGGTGGTGGAGCGGAAGGTGAAACCTTCATCCCTGCCGGTGCTTCAGGAACGACCCTGTAGTAACCGCTCTTGCTGATTCCAGGATTGAGCGCGGGATTCACGGCTGGACCGCTCTGCTGGTCGAAGTGATAGTTTCCCTTGGGGTCGGTGATGGTGGAAGCGAGGACATTACTGTTGGTATCTTCAAGGTTCACCTTCACCTTGGGGCTTCCTTTTCCTTGAGAGGAAATGGTTCCACTGATGGAAGCCGCCCAGATCATGACATTGGCCTGGAGATTCGTGATCTGCGTATTGGCCCTGATCACCTTGGCCAGGGAATTTCCATTTTGAAGGATCTGCTGTTCCTGTGGGGTAAAACTTTCATTGAGGTAGAAGAACCGGTCCCCGTCACGCAGGCGGGTGAACTGATTCACCAGAATTGTCCAGAAAAGTGGGCCNNGATTTGGGGAAGCCCCACCGCCACTCTGAGGGCATTGTAGTTAGGAATCCCGTGGTCGCGCCCCCTCTGAATATCGAGGGCCACCAGATCCTGTCCTCCGCCCACGCCGGGAACCACTTCGTTAAAGAGCAGGTTGCGCACTTCGTTGATCACCATGACATCCATCGCCTGGGCATTGATGTCGGCATCCCCCTTGAGAACCGCGTCAATGCTCGTCGTCGTGAGACCTGTCACCGAGTCGGTTTGCTGCGGCTGCCCCTCACCGTTGAGAATGGTGGAATCAAAGAAGTCAACGGCCAGTGGCACATCTTCGGCCAAGGGGAGGCCATTATTATCATCTCTCCCGACGCTGCCGCTCAAAATGCTGTGCCCAAAACGAAAGGCAACCGTGGAGAACTCATTCGCGATTGTTGCCGATACCCAGGGCTTGTAGCCGGTGTAGGGTCGCAGCGCCTGAGGGCCCAGCACCGAGGGGATCCATTCGTTGTAAATGATGCTTTGATAGGAGGCGATATTGAGCTTCCTTGCGGTCTGGAAGATCTGTTCGTCACTCCAGGTAGGATTTGATGCCTGGAGGATGCCTGCAATCCGGTTGTGATTTTCCAGGAAGAGCACCTGAAGCGCCGTGAGTTCCACATTTTCATTGCCCCGACTGTCACCAGTGACAAAGAGGGAGGTGTCCGGCAGCGGTCCATCGTTGGCCATTCCTCCCACCGATGCGTTGATGGCAGTCAGCTGGTTGGTCGTGAAGTAGGTGCCGTTATACAGCGGAGGGAGCCCTCCCGGGCTCGTCTTGAGCTGCCCACCGGTAAAGCTCCGGATTGCCTGATCCGTGGCGGTATCCGATCCGTAGATCTGGGAGAGGTCGAAGTAGGAAGTGATGGTGTTCACATCCTGCGCGGGGTTGGTAAAGCTGGTTCCGGTCGAGGGATCGGGGATGGAGCGGTTGAACGCGAGAGGTGTGCCATCGCCAACCCCGATGGGATCATTGGTCGCCACGGCGATTGGAAGCGATGCCCCGTTATCCAGCGTAAGATCCATATCGTGATCCATGAATTGTCCGAATGAGTAACCGAAGCCGGAGAGATTGTTGCGATCCACGGTCTGGATGTCCTCTGCCGAGTTCGTGCTCTCGGCCTGATTGTTCATGAGATTACTGATAGCCCTCGCGCTCAAATCCCCTGGCAGGCCCGGAGTAGAAATTCCATCCGCGTAAGCAGCCGGTGCCAGACGTATCAAATCGGTGCCTGCGCTCCCCCAATTGGTATTGATGACATTATTTCCAACCCCATTGATCGGCTCGGCAGGAGGCAGAGAATTGCTTGCACCTGGACTATTCGTTCCCGGAGTGTTCATTCTGGGACTGTTTGTTCCGGGAGTGTTCGTTCCAGGTGGGTTCATTCCGGGATTGTTGGCTCCAGGAATATTCGTGGCAGGTGGGTTCATTCCAGGCGGGTTCGCGCCAGGAGTGTTCTTGCCTGGTGGTGGGAGGGGTGGCATCGGAGCGGGGCCTCCGGCAGGTTGCGCCCTCAGCATCGAGGGAATGGCCATGCCGATAAGGATGACGGCGGATACTGTTTTCATGATGGGGGTGTTTCTTGGTTTGGGGTGAAGTGAACCCCAATCACTGGTTTCACGAGACACATCGCCACCTTGGCGTTGTGCATAGCCACCTTGGCTTAGAGGTGTGGAACCGGTGATCGGGGAGAGCTTGCGCATGGCCCCAACTTACCAAGACAACCTTAAGACAAGATGAAGATGGCCCCTCGAGAGAAAAATATTTTTAGCGGGACGATCCACCTGCTAACTCCACCTTTGGCTCATTCCACAAAAGCCACCCAACACGAATCTGGAACCGCTGATTTCCTTTGATTGGTATTAGGCAGACGGTGTTTTATGGAAGCGCTGGAGAGCAGCCCATTTTCAAGAAATGTCGCAGCCACTGCTCTTGCTCCATCATAGCTAAAATAGCTGTTTTGAGTTATTTTGACTACCCGGTCAGTAGTATTGCCAATCCACCCATCATGCGAAAAATCATCCATCTCGACATGGATTGTTTCTATGCGGCCGTGGAGATGCGGGAGCGACCGGAACTCGCCGGACAGCCCGTTGCTGTGGGCGGAGGAGGTCATCGGAGCGTGGTCACCACCTGCAACTACGAGGCCCGAAAATTCGGGATCCGTTCCGCCATGCCAGGGTTCATGGCCCGTGAGCGGTGTCCGCAGCTTGTCTTTCTGCCACTTCGCTTCGATCTCTACCGCGCCGCCTCACAGCAAATCCGTCAGATCTTTCACGACTACACTCCGCTGGTGGAACCCCTCTCGCTGGATGAGGCCTATCTGGATGTCACCGCCTCAGATCGCTACGCTTGGGATATTGCCAAGGAGATTCGGGCTCGGATTTTCGCGGAGACCGGGCTGACTGCCTCCGCTGGGATTGCCTCCAACAAGATGCTGGCGAAAATTGCCAGCGACTGGCGCAAGCCGAACGGGCAGTTCGCCATCCTGCCGGATCAGGTGGAGGAATTCATGGCGGGACTTCCGGTGCGGAAGATCTGGGGGATCGGTCCCAAGAGCGCCGAGCGATTCGCGGCACGCGGCATCCAGAGTTGCGCGGATCTTCAGAAACTAACGCTGCCCGACATGGTGTCACAGTTCGGAAGATGGGGAGAGGAACTGTATCATCTCTGCCGGGGAGAGGATGACAGAGAGGTGCACCCTCACCGCGTCAGCAAATCCCTGAGCAACGAAACCACCTTCCATGACAATCTCCTCTCTCTGGAAGAGTGCTCGACCGCCATTGCCGATCTTTCTGAAGAACTGCTGGAGGAACTGCGTCAGAAGGCCCCCGACAGGAAGATTCGCAAAGCCTTTGTGAAGGTGAAGTTTGCCGACTTCACGCGGACGACAAAGGAATGCCTCTGCAACGAACCCTCAACAGCCATCTACCAGAACCTTCTGGCCGAAGCGTATCAGAGAAAAGAGATGCCTGTGCG
>DKEN01000021.1:0-9975 GCA_002452515.1 Spartobacteria bacterium UBA6821
GGCAGCGACTCGCCGGTCAGCGCAGACTGATCGACCTGGATGGAATCTCCGTCGAGAAGGCGCGCATCCGCAGGAACGATATCTCCCAACCGAAGACGGATGACGTCGCCTGGGACCAATTCGCTCGCCTTCGGATTCACCCATTTACCGTCCCGTTTTACTTTCGCGAGGACCGCCAACCGGGCCTTCAGTGCGGCAATGGCATTGCCGGCCTGGTGTTCTTCCCAGAATCCAACCAAAGCATTGGAAAGGAGCAGCACAAGGATGACGAAAAAATCCAGCCAGTGTCGGACAATGCCGGAGAGGATCACCGCAACTTCAATCATCCAGGGAATGGGACCCCAGAAGTAGGAAAGAAACTTCAGGTATTCGTTGGTCTTTTTTTCCTCGAGCTGGTTCGGTCCATACCGCGCTTGTCGTTTGGCCGCCTCGGCCTGAGTCAAGCCATCCGATGACGAGCCCAGTTTTTTCTCAAGCTCGGGCATCGGCAGGGATTTGAGTTCGTTCTCAGGCTTTGCACCCTGCTTTTCCCCAGTTTTTCCTTGGGGAGACTTCGGTTTGTCGGTCGTGGGTGTCGTCATGGGTTGTTTTTAGGATGAGAACTTAGGCTAAGAAGGGGGGGATCCTGTGGATGCCTTAGGTAAAAACTCAGGGAGATCAAGACGGGCCACGCCAATCCGGCTGTCGGCCATTCCGTAGTAGATATCGAAGCGATCGGGTAAACCGATGTCATCGCGGCGGTCGATACCGGTGGGGAAGACGATGTTGGGTACGGTTCCCGCCTTTTCCTGCGGCAACTCGGGTTTCAAGATTGGCTCTGCCGAGCGATAGAGGATTTCGTGAGGGTGGTCACGGGAGAGCACCATGACACCGGCTGAATAGCAGAGTTTGTGTTCCTCCGTACCTGAGTTCGGAATCTCACTGACACCGTGGTAAATAATCATCCAGCCGTGCCGGGTCATGATCGGGGGAGGGCCACCCCCGATTTTCAGTATCTCCCAGGGTGCAACCGGGGTTGCCAGTCGATAATGCGAATTAAAGAGCCCGAGCTGCTGAATCCGAATGCCAATGGCAGAACCACCTCCGGATCTCTCCGTAAGGCGATCAACAGGCTCATCAGGCCAATCCGGCATTGGGCAGTAGGAAATCCAAATGCTCTCGTGATTGAGATCCACCACTCTTGAGCAGTCCTGACAGACGATTTCCTCAGGAGTGCTGCCAGGGAAGAGGGGTCGGTGAAGAAGTGCCATCTGCATTTTTCCGACATGATTGGGAATGGCGATGGGGAAAAGGCTGGCATCCTTGTTATCCACATGGACGAAATCGATGCTTCCATAGGGAGCAAAGCTTGCGAGTCCCAGCCGTTTCCAATGAAACAAATCCTCCGAAATGGCGAAGGCAATCCGTGGACCAAGGGACGATAGCGCCGCGTAAGACATCACATAACGCTGAAGTGGTTCAACGAAGGTAACGCGCGGATCCTCACATCCTCCGCCTTGAGACGTGCGTTCGTAATCGGTTTCCGGTTCGAGTGCGATACCCAGTCGCTGAACTCCGCAAGGATCGCCCGCTTGGTTGAATGTGACGCGGGCGATGCCGATTCGCGAAAAGTTTCCCTGAGCAACGAGACGTGGAAACAGGTACAGATGCCCATCCGGCCCCCGAACTGCCGCCGGATTCAAGACGCCCTCGATTTCCTGAGGATTCCCGACCTCCGGTTCCATGATCGTGCCGAGGCGTTGTAACTGAAAGTCATTCATGAGGTTTCACCCAGGCAAGCGATGATCGCTTCAATCACGCGCTTGGTTTCATGAGGGTCTTTGACCCGGATGGAGACCACGCCCGCTTGCTTGGCCGGGTAATCGTTGCCGCCGGGAAACACGGCGTCCCCGACAAAAATCATCTCTGGTATGGTAATGCCAAGGGTGTCCTGGAGTTTTCGGATCCCGTAAGCCTTGTCGATGCCATGCTGAGTCACATCGATGGAGGTCGCACCCCCCAATCTGACTGAAAATTCCGGGATCAGTTGATCGAGCTGAACCTTGATCTTTTTCCGCTTGGCAAAGTCGGGATCCCATTTTTCCTTTTCTGAAAGCGGAGCCTGCTGGCCTAATCCAGAGTAAGTAATCTGGCTCCCCCGATCTTGGATAATCTCTCCCCATGTTTTCCCAGGTTTGAGATTGGGAGGTCCAGTTGCTTGCTCTAGAGAGTCGATAATTTTCGTCTTCTCAGCGGCGGTGAAATCTTCTGCGTAAAGGATCTTCCAGACGCCGCCATCGTATTTGTAGAACCTTGTTCCGCAGGTTGGCAGTAGCGAAAGGTTCTTCAATCGCTCGTCATGAGTAAGATTTGCAAGCACCTGTTTTTCAAACTGTGACCAATCGCCGCCGGAGATCACGGAGACCTTCACGATGGCAAGTAGGGAATTGAGCAATGCACCCATCTCGGCATCAATGGGTGACTTGCTCGGTGCAAGTGTGCCGTCCAAATCAAAGACGATCAGCTTTTTCATCGTTTTGCTGGCTCTTCGGGCAGTGATATTTCCAATACCGTAACCGGACCGTGCGGCTGGCAGAGACATTCTCCCACCACGGATGGCAGAAGCACGACGTCCCCTTTGGCGATGTCATAATTTTCCCCGGCGTGTTTCAAATGACCTGCCCCATCAATGCAGACGAGAATCCGTGGTGTTTCTGCTGCCCCGACGATGAAGGGCAATTCGCCGCAGTATCGCCTGAGTCCGAAATGATCACACTCAATAAGCTGCTCCCGAAGAACAGGATGCACTTCATCCACTACAGCTTGTAGCGCCTGTATTTCAACCTCGGCCATGTCAACACACTCCATAGCCTCCTCGACTTGAAGAGGGCGAAGGGCTCCTGTCTTGGGATCGATATTTTCCCAGTCGTAGAGACGGAAGGTGACATCACTGTTTTCCTGAACTTCGAAAACTACTACATCACGGAGCGAATGGACTGTGCCAGCGGGGATGAGGATGGCATCGCCAGTCTGAGGGACAAAGCTGGAGAGTAGATCAGCCACATCCCCATTCTTTAACTCCTGCCAGAGAACGTCTCTTGCCGTCAATGGCTTCAGACCTGCATAAATCAGGCTTTCTTTACCTGTTTCCAGCACGACCCAGGCCTCTGTCTTTCCTGTCTCTCCTTCCGGGATATATTTCCTCTCTGAATCCGAGGGATGCACCTGAACAGAAAGTTTATGCTGCACATCCAGAAATTTCAGGAGCAGCGGAAAACGTTGATCATCCGAGGCCCGTTTTCCCAAGATTTCCTCAGATCGACCCTGCATCAGTTCTCGCAGGGTGCTCCCTTTGAGGGTTCCATGAGAGACGACGCTGGCATGATCATCGCGGTCGCTCAGGAGCCAGGCTTCCCCAATTGGCTCATCAGCAGGTAACGGGGGGGAGAGAAGGTGCGCTAGGCGGCGTCCACCCCAAGGACGATACTGGTAGATCGGTTCAAACCGCAGGGGATAGAGTGGTATTTTAGTCATTGTTCTCTGTTCGTTTTTCGAATCGAAGGAGTTGTAAAAACATTTCTTTCATGTCGATTTTTCCTCTCGTTGCGTTTGTTCGATCGCCACCTGAATGATTGCCAGAAATTGGTCGGCGTGCAGACTGGCCCCGCCGATGAGGGCACCGTCCACATTTGGCTGACTCAGTAGCGCAGAGGCGTTCTCCGGTTTGACGCTTCCTCCATACTGAATCACAACAGATTGGGCCTCTTTCCCAAACATCCTGGCGAGGCTCTCTCTGATAACGATATGCTCCTCCTCCGCCTGCTGCGGCGTGGCTTGGTGTCCCGAATTGCCAATGGCCCAGACTGGCTCGTAAGCGATGCTGAGCCGAGGCAAGAGACTCGCTGAAAGTGCAGCCAAACCCAGAATGATTTGGGATTCGAGTACCGCTGAAGTCTGATTGGCCTCACGTTGCTCCAGCGTTTCACCAACACATAAGATCACATCAAGGCCGGCGGCCAGTGCAACATGGACCTTCCGGTTGATGAAAGCATCGGATTCGCCCAGGATGTGACGGCGTTCACTGTGTCCAAGAATAACGAACCTGCACCCAAGATCGAGTAACATCGTCGGACTGACCTCGCCGGTGAAGGCACCCTCCTCTTCGGGATAGAGATTCTGAGCTCCCAGAGAAACCTTGCTCCCCTTGAGATTTTCCGTAACAAGCGCCAAGTAAGGAAAAGGGGGACAAACGGCGACGCATACCCGGTCCTCCCTGCCCACGCCCACTGCGATCGCTTTGGCCAGTTTTCGGGCTTCCGCTGCATTGGTATGCATCTTCCAATTACCAATGACGAATTTCTGGCGCTTCACCTGTATCATAAGTTGTTTTCAGAGGGATCCATCGCCTGAAGCAGTGACGCTTCCGTTGGACTCGATTGCCTTGCTGTATTCACCACCTCGTGCGGCCCAGTTGCATTTGGCACGATGAGAAAGTGCCTGCTGGGCCGCAGGAACATTCGACTCCTTGCCGTTCCAAATCTCCAGAGCGGGGTACTGGATGGCCCGGGCAAAGGAAAAAGTGAGACTCCAAGGCAAACGTCCCTTGAATTGAAGATTCATGGCATTGAGTCGTTCCGAAACCAGTTCTCCCGATTGTCCGCCTGATAAAAAAGCAACGGCAGGAACTGCCGCTGGGACGACTTTGAGGAGAGAGTGAACGGTTGCCTTTGCGACTACTTCCACTGATTGCTGATGGGAGCAAGTTAACCCTGGCAGGATCATGTTGGGCTTTAGGATCAGCCCCTCCAAGATCACCCCTTGGCGAAAGAGTTCGTTGAAAAGTGTCCGAAGGACTTCCTCAGTAACGTCGCGACACCGGTCCATGGAATGTGTGCCCTCCATCAGTACCTCCGGCTCTACGATGGGAACGAGTCCTGCCTCCTGACAGAGTGCCGCATAGCGGGCTAATGTTTGCATATTGGCCTCGATGCACCCCCGGGAGGGAATGAACTCGGCGACGGTGATCACCGAACGCCACTTTGCAAATCGGGCTCCCATCTTAGAGTAATCAGCCAGGCGCTCTCGCAGGCCATCCAAGCCAGCAGTGATTTTTTCTCCCGGATGGGCTGCCAGATCCTCTTCACCCAGATCCACCTTGATACCGGGAATGATCCCTGCCTCCTGTATTATTTGAACAAAGGGTGTGCCGTTGCCTGTCGCCTGCCGAATCGTCTCATCATAGAGGATGACGCCACCAATGAACTTATCCAGGCCGGGCGTCGTGATGATCATTTCACGATATTCGCGTCTGTTCTCCTCACTCTGCAAAATTCCGGCTGCTTCAAATCGCTTGTTGCAGGTGGGGTTGCTCTCATCCATCGCCAAAAGCCCACGATCACCCTCAAAAAGCGCCCTTACTGTATCGACAAGGCTATTAATATTCATGATTCAGGTTATCTAATGAGCCCCCCGGAGAGGGGAGTCTCTGAGGGAAGCCGAGGCCGCAATGCCAGATCTTGAGTCATCACATAGGTGACCATCGCCGCCAGCATCAGCAGGATGACGATCCAGAAGCGCCAGTCGTAGTGAGCCCGTTTCCAATAAGGGCTATGCGCGTAGTGAATGCCGTGACCCGGGCCATCTTCATGATGGGGTTGGCGGTGATTTTTCTTGTCCATAAGTTTCTATGCCTCCTCCAGCCATTTCCGTGCTGACGCACTATCATTAATGTCGAAATAGCGACTTTCCGCCTTGGTGAATGACTTGTAGAGCGTCGCCATCACCTCCTGCCACTTTTTATCACCGACCATCGCCACCCGCTTAATGTCGGCAAAGTGTTCAATGTCGAATTTGATCTCCTCCCACAGAGCGCCTGCATCCCAACCTTTAAATTCAGCCATCTCGAACAGGATGCTCAATTTTCCGTGCTGCCGGATGAGTCGCTCGCACTCCGGCACAACGAGTTCGTAATCTGCTACTTCCAGTTTTCCGCTGAGGTGAATTACTAGCAGCTTACCCCCTTTTTCTTCAGTGAATTGAATAGGCATTCTGTTTTCCTAGCTTTATTAGCGCTGGTTGACCGCCGGTTGCTTTGTTGAGGTAGTGCGCTGTTGCGATTTGTGCTGGCCCCATTTCCAATTCCGAATTTCTGGAAGATCCTCGCCATGCTCATCGATATAGTTTTTATGTTTGATGAGCATATCCTTCATTTCCTGCTTGAGATAAGCCCCCTTGGATCCGAGATGGGGTAGGCGATCCACCACGTCCTGCACGAGGTGGAAGCGGTCAAGATCGTTCTGGACCCTCATATCGAAGGCCGTCGTGATGGTTCCTTCCTCCTTGTAACCCCGGACATGCAGATTGCGATTGGTGCGCCGATAGGTCAGCCGGTGAACCAGTGAAGAGTATCCATGGAAACCAAAGATGATGTGCTTGTCTTTGGTGAAGAGGGCATCGTAATCCAATTCGCTTAACCCGTGGGGATGCTCGCTTGCCGACTGAAGCTTCATCAGATCCACAACATTGATGACCCGGATTTTCAAATCGGGAAGGTGCTCGCGAAGGATGGATACGGCGGCCAGAATCTCCAGAGTCGGCGTGTCTCCACAGCAACCCATGACAACGTCAGGCTCCCCCTCCTGATCGTTACTTGCCCATTGCCAGATGCCGATTCCCTCCGTGCAATGCACAACGGCCTCTTCAATGGTGAGCCATTGGGGAAGGGCATGTTTTCCAGCAACCACCACATTGACATAATTCCGACTCCGCAGACAGTGATCAAAGACCGAGAGCAGACAGTTCGCATCCGCTGGCAGATAGACCCGCACAATATCTGCTTTCTTGTTGATGACGTGATCCAGGAAGCCGGGATCTTGATGAGTAAATCCGTTGTGATCCTGCTGCCAGACATGAGAGGCAAGCAGATAGTTCAGCGACGAAATTTTCCGGCGCCAAGGCAGTTCCAAGCAGACCTTCAGCCACTTGGCATGCTGGCTAAACATGGAGTCAATAATACGAATGAAGGCCTCGTAACTATTGAACAAGCCGTGTCGGCCTGTGAGCAAATATCCCTCCAGCCAACCCTCGCACTGGTTCTCGCTCAGCATGGAGTCCAGGACGCGACCTGCTGGAGCGAGAAATTCATCATTCGCCACTTCCCGAGCATCCCATTGTCGATTGGTGACTTCAAAGACAGCACCCAGAAGATTCGAAAGAGTCTCATCAGGTCCAAAGACTCGGAAATTCTTCTGATTCAGCTTGGCTATATCACGAAGGAATTTGCCTAAGACGAGCGTATCCTGCCCATTCACGGCACCGGGGGAGGGAACGGTCACTGCATGAAGCCTGAAGTCAGGCATGATCAGGTTTCGCAGGAGAATTCCCCCATTGGCATGAGGGTTGGCTCCCATGCGGCGGTTGCCCTTGGGCGCCAGTTCCGCCAACTCGGGCATAAGACGTCCCTTCTCGTCGAACAACTCCTCCGCCTTATAGCTTTTCATCCAACTTTCCAGAAGAGCCACATGATCGGGGTGCTCGATATCCACCAGGAGGGGCACCTGATGAGCCCTGAACGTTCCCTCGATTTGCAGGCCATCGACAACTTGAGGGCCTGTCCAGCCCTTGGGAGATCTGAGAACGATCATCGGCCAGCGTGGCCGGGTTGTGTCGTTCTGCTCCCGAGCATTTTTTTGGATCTCACGGATATCTTCGATCGCCTTCTCCAAGGTGGAGGCCATGAGTTCATGCATCGTTTCTGGATCATCCCCTTCCACAAAGAGGGGATTCCATCCGCATCCCCGGAAGAAGTGATCCAGTTCCTCATGCTCAATACGAGCCAGCACAGTCGGGTTGCTGATCTTGTAACCATTGAGGTGCAGGATCGGCAGCACCGCTCCGTCAGTGATCGGGTCAAGAAACTTATTGGAATGCCAGGCGGTTGCCAACGACGCCGTTTCTGCCTCGCCGTCGCCAATCACGCAAGCGACAATCAGCTCCGGATTGTCGAACGCAGCNNTCGCCGCCCTCGTGGATCGAACCGGGGGTGGTTGGTGCCACATGGCTGGAAATGCCTCCGGGAAAAGAAAACTGTTTGAAGAGTTTTTTTAATCCAGCTTCGTCCTGGGTGACATTGGGATAAATATCACTCCATGTACCTTCGAGGTACACATTGCCGACGATCGCTGGACCGCCGTGACCCGGTCCCGCAATGTAAAACATATCCAGGTCATATTTTTTAATGATCCTGTTCAAATGCACATAGATGAAGTTCTGCCCAGGGGTCGTACCCCAGTGACCGACTACCAGAGGCTTCACATGGGAGAGTTTTAAAGGCTCCTTAAGCAACGGGTTGTCAAAGAGATAAATCTGTCCCACCGAGAGATAGTTGGCGGCCCGCCAGTAGGCATTGATCTTGCGGAGTAACTCCAGAGTGAGAGCCTTCGTTTCGCAGGCTTCCTTCGCTGGGAACGATTTCGGTGCGAGGGTGGCAGTATTCATAGTTTTATTGAGAGCGAGGTAATAACGAAGGGGGCCAACTTCAGAATGACGCGCTGGTGGCGTCTCTTCTATGGGGACAAACCCTACTGCTGAATCGGAACCGGCTGGCCTTTTGTGCCCGATAGGCCTCGCATCACGTTTCCTGCGGAGTGATTCCCTGTACAAATACGCGCAGTCGAACGCGCAATCATGAGTTCTTCATCCGTCCGGATGACCCGGACCGCAACCCTGCTGGTATTCTTGGAAATGACTTGGGAAGCAACCATCACAGCGCTCAAATTGCTCGTCTCGTCTAGTTCGATCCCAAGGAATCCCAAGTCCTCACAGATGCGTTTGCGAACAGCTGGTGCGTTTTCGCCAATGCCTCCGGCGAAGACAAGGGTGTCCAGGCCGCCAAGAGCAGCGGCATAAGCGCCGATCCATTTTTTTGCCTGATAACAAAACAGCGCCACCGCTTCTGCCGCGCGTAAATCGCTTGATTCCCGAGTGAGCAAATCTCTCATGTCGGAACTGGTCTCCGATACGCCGAGCAAACCGGACTTGTGACTGATCATTTCATAAAAGGCATCGCTGCTCATTTTTTCCGTTCGCGCGAGATAGGGTGCAATGCCGGGATCCAAATCACCGGAGCGTGTGCTCATCACCAATCCTGCCGTAGGGGTGAAACACATACTGGTATCAATGCTCTTGCCATCACGCACAGCAGCCATGCTGGCGCCATTGCCTAGATGGGCGAGAATGATGCGGCCCTTCGTTGCCGCCGGATCACCCAGGTGTTTGAGTTCTTCCAACAAAAAGGAGTAGGACAAACCGTGGAACCCGTAGCGTTGAATTCCCCTGGCATCGTAGCGCCGGGGAATCGGGAGCAACTTCGCCACACGCGGCATTGTCCGGTGGAATGCTGTATCAAAGCAGGCTACCTGGGTTAGTTTCGCATACCTCTGGCGGAAGATTTCGATCAATTCAATCTCGCCAGGCAGATGATCCGGGTCAAATGGACTGAGTCGATGCAGTTCCTCCAGTAAAGCCGACGTTATTATTTCGGGTTCGGTATGTTTCATTCCCTGAACCACCCGATGTCCTACGGCAATGATGGAGTGGAAGCCATCGATCTTCTCAAGCCAATCGATCAGGTAATTTGCCGTAGATTTATAATCCGTGGTCTCAAGTTTACGACTCTCCAGTGCTTTTCCATCTGCGTCATGAAACGTCAGATTTGTCCCGGTTAAACCGATGCGATTTACCGTTCCGTAGGACGTGCGCTGCAAGGGCTTCAACACCTTATACAAAGCAAACTTAATACTCGAAGAACCACCATTAATCACAAGGATATCGAAATTCGGTTTATGCACCTTCACCCTCCTTGACATCCTTCAAACCGAGCGAAGCCAATGCAGTGTATGTTGATTCGTAGTCCACATGAAGGATGCTACGAATACCAAGAGCCTCAGCGATACCGATGAACATCGGTGTATTGTCAAGATAGATGACCTGTTCGGG
>DKEN01000021.1:10085-11302 GCA_002452515.1 Spartobacteria bacterium UBA6821
TGCGCTTCTCGTAGAAGACAACAAGGTCCAGATAATTTTCAAAGGTCAGCCTGCCTTGTTCGTGGAGTTCGAACGTCAGGCTGTGTCGCATCTCCATTTCCGTCCACTTGATCTCGAAGTGCTTCGCCGCCCGCTTGCGCGCTAGATGATCCCACCCGTCGTTCAGAAGCACACCACCAACATCAACAAAGAGGGTTGTGATTGAGTGATCGTTTTTCATGAGATTTACCTGTTCTCATGTCGCGAACGATGAATTCCATTGACGATGCTTCCTTTAAACCCACCAACCACCACGCCTCTCCTCACAAGTCTCTTTAACATATCCACCTATCTACAGGAATGAAGGCACTACGGTAATGGGGTGTTTGCCCTAGTGAGGCGCTGAAATAGGTCACTGAGGTACTGGGCTCTCGACCTGAGTGGGCCAAAGTCGTCATCCTTAGCATCATGTCCCACCATCCCCTAGTAGAGATCAAGGATCTCTCTGTTTATCGAGGAAGCAGACGCATTCTCCACAAGATCAACTGGTCGATCATGCCGGGAGAGCACTGGATCATCCTGGGGGCAAACGGTTCTGGAAAGACCTCCCTGCTTGCTGCCCTCACGGGCTATCTCTTTCCCTCTTCGGGAGAAATTCAGGTGCTGGGTGAGACATTTGGAGAATCGGATTGGCGCGAACTTCGCAGACATGTCGGTATCGTGAGTTCCGCGATCCGGGATCGCATCGATGAGTGCGAACTCGCCATCGACGCGGTCATCAGTGGAAAAGAGGCTGTCATCAACTCCTGGAAATCGGGCACCTCCTCCGAACGAAGGGAGGCCGCAGCCATCCTCAAGCTTGTTGAATGCTGGCACCTCAGGAGGCAGTCCTGGGGAACTCTTTCCCAGGGAGAGCGCCAGCGTATCCTGATCGGCCGCGCCATGATGGCTCGTCCCAAGATTCTCATCCTCGATGAAGCGTGCGCGGGTCTTGATCCCGTGGCCCGTGAAAATTTCCTACATTTCCTCCAGCGTCTCACCAAAATCGCTGCGCCTCCGACGCTCCTATTTGTCACGCATCATCTGGAGGAGATCACCCCGATTTTCAGCCATACCCTGATGCTTCGCTCTGGAGAGGTGCTGGCATCTGGCCCTCTGAAGTCCTGTATCACCTCGTCCCTGCTGACCAGGATGTTCGATTCACCGATCAAGGTGCAAAAAAGAGCAGGCAAGTACAC
>DKEN01000034.1:0-924 GCA_002452515.1 Spartobacteria bacterium UBA6821
GGATTATAGGAAATCAGCGAATAGCTCGGGAGAGCCTGAGTTTAATGGATGAACAATACGGTTTCTGTCACTCATCCTGTTCATTCTGTTCATCCTGTCTAAAATTCCCCAGTGCTGCTTCTAAGATGAACTCTTTTGAAATTCCATGATGCGTCGCCTCCTGCTGCTGGTAGCCATTCTAGTTTCGATGGGTCATCTGCATGCCGATCCATCCTTCGCAGAGGGTAAGAAGCCATCGCTCGGGTTGTGTTATGCGTCCTGGAAAAAGCGCTATCTCAAGCCATCCGTGAAGGTTATCGGGGATTACAAAATAGCCTTTGTGCGTTCCGGGGAGACAGTTTCTGAGGCGATGGGATATGGAATGCTGATCACCGTCATGATGGCTGATGAAGCGGTGGATGAGGAATCAAAGAGCGTCTTTGATGGGTTGGATCGTTTTCGCAAACGGTACCCTTCCAAGATCAATCCGGCGTTCATGTGCTGGAAAATTCCGGCCAGTGAAAAGGCGGTGAAGGATGATTCGGCCACCGATGGCGATATGGACATGGCGCTTGCGTTGCTGATGGCGCACCGGAAGTGGGGGGATGAGTCGTATCTCAACGAGGCAAAAACGATCATCCAGGCCATGGCGACAACGATGATCCGCGATGATGGCACGCTCCGACTGGGGGACTGGGATACGGATTCCTCAACGACCGAAATGATCCGTACTTCCGACATCATGCCGACGCACTTTAGGGTTTTTAAGGAGTTAACGCAGGATGATCGCTGGCTGCATCTGGAAGATCGCAGTTATTCCATTCTGGAAGAACTTCAGAAAAACCATGCGAAAGAGACGGGGCTGGTTCCGGATTTTGCGGTCTTCAAGGATGGCGGTTGGCATCCGGCAAAACCGGGCGCGCTGGAAGGATCTAATGACGGTGA
>DKEN01000034.1:929-11066 GCA_002452515.1 Spartobacteria bacterium UBA6821
GGAAAGATGCTCCGGGGTGCTAATTTTGACTCTCCTTGTTTCATCACGCCGACAGGGGTTGCGGCGTTGGCATTGGGTGATAAAAAATGGAGTGATGCCGTGCTGGCCTATGGTCTCAAGGCGCATGAGGGGTATTACGAAGACAGTGTGAATCTGCTCTCTCTGCTCGTGATGGCGGGAAAGGCGGAGCTTCCGTAGGGAAGGCGAAAGGATTTTTAACCACAAAGAAGAGACAAAGTGGGATCCAAGTTGGTGAGATGAAATGAATATTTGTGTTCTGCTTTTCAGACAACTTGGCTGATACCTTTTCTGTATTTTGTGGTGAATGCAGTTTTTAACCACTGAAGGAAACTCAGAGGTAGAGATTGTCAAAAGGCGCGTCGGAACGCGGCTTAGTCATTCGAGGCGTAGGCCGAGAAGTCGGAGGATCAGCAGATCCGAGGATGCCTGGTTGGGGACAACCGGCAGAAAAAAAGGCCCGCGGAATAAGAAAAATCCGATTTTTTACAAAGAAGGATTGACCGGCTACAGCATTTGATATTGAGATACAGTCTCACTGAGATAGAATCTCAATATCGAAAGCACAGGCAGCCTTTTCATTGTAACGTACCATGACCACCATGACGGAAACCGCACATCATCTTTCCCTGTTGCCGGAACCCCCCTCCGAGGTGGCTCCCATCAACAAACCCAGCCCCCGGCTGAGGGCCGGACTCTGGATGGTTGGGATTCTCGCTCTTGCCGCCTTGATCTGGGCGGGCATCACCTCGGCGGGTTCCCCCGATCCGACGGCTCCTGATGCCACACCAGCAGTGGCGATGATGGATACTGCCGTGCTTGTCTTCCGCGAGGGTCTGGAATGCGTGCTGGTGCTGGCTGCTCTGACCGCCGGATTGGCCGGTTCAATCAAAAGTGTCAGAAATCCCATCACAGTCGGTGTAGGTGTCGGTCTGGGAGCCACAGTCGTGACCTGGATGATCGCCGTCGGGATCGTCGAGAAACTGATGGAGAGCATTTCCGCCCTGAAACTTCAGGCCGCCACCGGCTTGCTTGCCATCGTTGTCCTGCTGGTGATCATGAACTGGTTTTTTCACAAGGTGTATTGGGGGGGATGGATCGCCATGCACCACCGCCGCAAGAAGGCGCTGATTTCAGGTAAAGGAAGCAAAAGGGCCATGCTGCTTGGACTGGTCGCCCTGGGATTCACCTCTGTCTATCGCGAGGGGTTTGAGATCGTGCTTTTCCTGCAAAGCTACCGGTTGAAGTGGGGCGATCAGGTAGTGCTCAGTGGTGCGCTGATCGGACTGGTGCTAACGGCGGGCGTAGGGGTGATTGTTTTCGTGGCACAGCGTCGTCTGCCCTTCCGGAAGATGCTGGTGGTGACGGGTATCCTGCTCGGATTTGTCCTTCTGGTAATGGTGGGCGAACAGGCTCAGGAGATGCAGCAGGCTCAATGGATCCCGACAACAACCATTTCGTGGCTGAACCCCTATCTCCCTGCCTGGACGGGTGTCTGGTTTTCTCTCTTTCCCACAGTCGAGACACTGATTGCTCAGGGATTGGCCGCGGTCATTGTGATCGGATCGTTCTTCGGGGCGCAGAAAATCGCCTCGGGCGGCAATCGATTATAGTCCGTTAATCGGAATATTTTCAGGGAAGAATAATCGCGTTTATAAGTAAGATATAATCATACAATGAAAAACAACATACAGACCATCTCACTCTGCCTCTTGTCGATGGCCGCCTGCACAGGCGGATCCCTTTATGCCCAATCGACCGGTGGTACGAATCCGATTACCGTGGCTCCGAGTCCAGCCCGAGGGGATTCTGGCGCTTCTGACAAGAGTGTTGCGGTGGCAGCACAATCCCTGGCTGCCTCTGCATCGGTGCCCGATACCCGCTATGGCCTTTTTGGCCAATTTGACCGTCGGAGCGCTTATGGTCAGGATGAGTTTCCAGAACCTTTTATCGTGGATGACAGTGATCTGGAACGGAATGAGGCCCGGTTTGATTGGTTGCACACCTCGGGTCCCGGATCGGGAAATACCACGGATGTTCTTCATTCCGAAGTGGAGAAGGGGTTTGGGCTCCTGACGGTTGAAGTGGAGCTTCCCTATGTGCAGAACATCTCCAATGGACAGGTCACCAAGGGGCTCGACAACATGGATTTGGGAGCCCGTTATCCCCTCTATGAGTATGTCTCGCGCAATGGGCTTATCAATACGACCTTCGGCGCCGCCCTGGAGGTGGGTATCCCGTTTTTCAATCAGATCAGTGTGAATGCCGAAGTGGTGCCGAAGGTTTTCAATGATCTGATGATCGGGCAACACTTCACCGTCCAGTCCATTCTGGGATGGTCGTCGTTGCTTGGTCGCGGGCCAGATGGTGGACTTCAAAACGGCGAGTATGGATTCGTTTTCGGCTATACGCTCCAGCACCGCGATCTCCCCATTCCCGGCGTGGAACAGTTCATTCCGATTATGGAATTGAATGGTGCCAAAACGCTCACCAAGGAGGATGCGGGAAGCGATGCCCTGACTGCCGATGTGGGGTTCCGGGTGAATACGAAGCCCATCTGGGGTGTGCAGCCCCGTCTTGGAGCGGCTTTTGTCTTTCCTTTGGACAGCGGAGGAAGAGAGCAGCAGACGAGTGGATTTATTCTCAGCGCGGTGTTTGAATACTGAGATGGACTCCACCAATCAGCCTTCCAAAATCAGCCGCAGGGATTTTTTCACCTTGCTAACCGGTGCAGGCGTTGCCCTGTGCACCGGGTGCAAAGCATTGGATGGGGGTGCCGGGGCCGGCGCGGGGACAGGTGCCTCAAGCAGGGTGATCAATGCCGGTCCTGTCAGCGCTTACTCCGGTGAGGGCGTGTACACAACCTACTTGGAGGAGGGTTTTTTTGTGATCAGGGAGAAGGGCAAGCTGTTTGCCCTCTCCTCTGTCTGCACACACCGTGACTGTTTGCTCACGGCGGAGCCTGATCATTCCTTCTCCTGTCACTGTCACGGATCCACCTTTGACGAGAATGGCAAGGTGACCGAAGGCCCGGCCACTCGGAATCTGCCAGTCTTTGCGACAAGCACGGATGCCCAGGGGAATTTGCTGGTTATGGTGACAGGCTAAACAGACTCCTTGAAATGGATTAATCCTTTGTTTCTAAAAAAGCAGAATATGAATTTCTCAGTAGGGACAAGTATTGGCTTGAACGCACGGTTGCCACGGCTACTCGATATCGTATGACTTGGAAGAAGCCTCTAGTATTTCTCCTGCAAGTCATTGCAGGGGTCGCTCTGCTTCAGGCCGATCCTACCACATCCACCTACGATCCGTTCAATCTTCTCCAGCAGAGCCAGATCCTTGGAGATGGGTTCGGCTACCGCCGCATGGCGGCGGATCACGGAGTGGTGATTTCGGCACAATCGACCTCGGACCTGTTTGGTAACACCCTGGGAGGGGCGGCCACGGGAACAACCTACTCCGGGCTGCTGAATCTCGGGCTCTCCGTGGACTTGGACAAAGCCGTTGGATGGGAGGGAGCCTCGTTCAAAAATACTTGGCTCTGGATTTACGGAACGGATCTCTCTGCCAACTATGTGCATAATGCGATGACCGTGAGCAGTAGCGCAGCACTGCCTGGGTTCCGTTGTTATGAGCTCTGGTTTCAACAGAATCTCTTCCATGATGTTGTTTCCCTGCGCGGTGGACTGATCGCGATCGACACGGAGTTCATGCAGTCTGATTCGGCCTCGTTGTTTGTGAACAGCACCTTTGGAATCCCCGCGCTCTTCTCCCTGAACATTCCGAACAGTGGCCCGACCTATCCGCTTGCCACCCCGGGAGTCAGATTAGCCCTTCAACCAACCTCGTGGCTGACACTGCGGAGTGCACTGACCCAGGCGAACCCCTTTAGCCAGCAACAGAACCCAAGGGGTTTCAACTGGAATTTTGGTCCTTCCGGTGGACTGCTCTCCCTCAACGAGGTTGCGGCAACATGGAACAAAGATGCTGGTGTTAAGGGACTGTCAGGAACAGTAAAAGCCGGTTTCTGGCTCCAAACGGGACAGGATAATGAATCATCGGAAGCTGCTCCGGGGGCTAATAATTTCGGATTCGGTACACCGGAGGCCCGCAACTACAGCAGTGGATTCTATGGCATTCTTGACCAACAGCTCTATGCCGTGCCCAACGCAGCCTCCCCCTGTGTACCCGGAGACAAGAATAAACAACCAGCCGCCAGTCCCGATTGCACCTGTTCCGGTAAGGGGCTCTCGGGCTTCACCCGCCTCGGGTTCTCACCGCAGCAGGGGAGTCCGGTGGGATTCTACAGCGACGCGGGATTAGTCTATACGGGACTTGTCCCGACACGTGATGCCGACAAACTGGGAGTCGCCTTTGGCTATGCCCAGATGGGCAGTCAATATGCGTCCCTCGGAAGTGCCCAGGGATTGCCGGGTGTGGGGTATGAGGCGGTCACGGAGCTTTCCTATGCGATGCAGTTGTCGCCGTCGGTTTCCCTCCAACCTGACCTGCAATACATTCTCCATCCCGGAGGAACACAACAGTATGGCAACGCTCTCGTGGTTGGCGTACGTGCTGTGGTGAATTTCTAGGAACACACTGCCCAACCACGGGACAAACTCTCCTCTGGGTCCAAATTATAAACCGAAGGCGAGGCTATGGGGTGAACACCCAGCTAGCCGCAGAGTTTCTCGGTGGCACTATTTTAAGGATGAATCTACTAGTCCTGTTAATACTATTAATGCTCTTGTTTGGTGGTGGAGGATTTTACCTTGGGGGCCCCTTCATTGGAGGAGGTGGATTTGGTCTCATTCTGATCATTCTTTTAGTACTCTATTTTACCGGGAATCTCAGCCGGAGATAAAACGCTCCATGAGCCTCCGTACCTAGGGTTACACCCCATAGAGGCAGTCGCAGAACGCAGCTACTCTCTCAACTGATGAATATCCAAGAAATTAAGGGCGACTGGGCAATCACGAAGGCAAAGCTCAAACAAAAATGGTCAATTCTTACGGATGACGACCTCCAATATGTCTCTGGAAAAGAGGAGGAGTTGATCGGCAGAATTCAACAGCAAACCGGCGTGTTGCGGGAAGTGATCGAAAAGGAACTCAAGTCACCTTGAAGGAGAGATTGAAGCCATCAGGCAATCGAACCCGCCAATTTCTTTACATGGCATTACTCGGGGATGACAGGATCAGGGATGGAACGATGATGAACGTTGGAATGTAAATCGGGAAAGTCAGCCCTGATAGTGGGCTCCTATCAAAGATGTTCGAGAAAAAGTGCGATTTGATAGCGTACAGGTCGCTCATGAAAACAGTTAAGCTTAAGGATTAAATGACTCTGGCACTTCGACTCACGTCATTTATTTCGACGATAAAAAAGCCGCGATGGCTCGCTTTATTAGCGCTCATTCTTGTTTTCCTCTGTCTGCACTTTTACTTGTCCATTTGGGTGCTCCAGTATGTCAATCGAAAGATCAATGAGACAAAGGACTACTCCGGATCGATTAAAAATATTGACCTCCATCTCTGGAGAGGAGCGTATGTGATTCGGAATATAACGATTTATAAAAACTCAGGAAAAATACCAGTTCCTTTCTTTTCCGCCCCAGCGATTGATCTGGCTGTAGAATGGAAAGCCCTATTCCACGGGCATTTTGTCGGTAACGTTATGTTGAAACAGCCAATTATTAATATTGTCAATGGCCCTACGACAGAGCAAACACAAACCGGAGTGAACACCCCGTGGGCAGAAACAGTAAAACAGCTTTTTCCCCTAAAAATCAATCGGTTCCATGTGGAAGATGGCACGCTGCAGTATCGCGATTTTTACAGCCATCCTAAGGTAGATTTAAAACTAACAGATCTTTACATCACGGCGTCTAACCTCACGACGAGCAAGCAGTTGTCTCGAGGGGGATTGGCGATGCTCCATGCTGAAGGAAAGCCTGTGCAGGATGGATTATTAAAAGCTGATGTGACTTTTGATCCCTATGAAAAGTACCCCACGTTCGATCTCAAGGCGGACGTTTCCAATATTCCCTTGATCAATCTCAGCGAGTTGACGGAAGCCTATGCCTATTTTGATTTCAAGAAAGGGACATTTGCTGCGGCACTGGAGTTGAGCGCCTCCGATGGAAAATTCACGGGTTATGTCATCCCCGCATTTGATCACATGCAAATTTTCTCGTTACAACAGGGTATTAAAAATCCTGTTAAACTTGCTTGGGAAGGAATATTAGGGTCCATGGGACGCCTCTTTCGCAATCAAATCAAAGATCGGTTTGCGACCAAGATTCCTATTTCAGGGAGCTTTGCCGATCCCCAAGAGGCGATTCTCGCCACCATAGGAAATGTTTTCAAAAACGCCTTTGTCCGAGCCTTCAATCCTGTGGTGCCTGGAACGATTGATGTCCACGATGTCCGAGAGAGAGAAACTCCTAGGGATTAACCCGGATTAATTATTCGGGCATCTCTGCCCATGGAAATGCTCATCTCTTAGCCACGCGCAGGAGGCCAATTTCTAATGCAATTTTTAAGTTATTATTTCACTTTTTTGGAGATGGTATTACTACTGAGAAGTTTTACAGTAAGTTCTGATGTGGCGGTGGCCTCGAGTGCGAAGCTACTTTCCCCTACTAGGAGTGGGGATAGCGGCTGGAAGGCAATCGTTTAGTGCGCTTTGGTGATTGTAACCGTCCGTTGTAGTGGGGGTGCCGGTGCGTAGTTGGTATTCCCTCCTTGGGTTGCCGTGACGACAGAATTACCTACCCCGATGATGTTGGCTGTATTTCCAGAAATCGAAATCACATTGGTGTTGCTGCTACTAAAGGACACAGTCCCGCCAGGGGCCGTTGCCGCTAGCCCAAAGGATCCACCTAGGGTATAGACATGGGGCGATGGTTTAACAAAGGTGATGACCTGGTTTTTAGGTGAGACAACGAAGGTTGTAGTCGCGCTTGGGGCTGGAAGATAGACAGGGCTCCCTCCTTGATTTGCCTGTATGGTGATGGCGCCGGCACCAATCAAGGTAACTTTATTCTTAGTGACCGTTGCGGGGCCGGAAAGAATCGAGTAAGTGACCGGAAGTTTGGAGGTGGACGTGGCGTGAAGGAGAAATGCTGAGTCCCCATATTTCTTTTGGGGAACACTGGGGAATAGGATGGTCTGTTTCCACAACGTAGAGTTAGGGGCAGCATAGAACCCGGGAGTGAAGAAGACATTGGGGCTCCCGGCACCTAATGCATTGGTGGTAACTCCAATATAGCCGTTTTGTGGATCATAGAGCATATCGAAGCCGTAAAAGACGTGGCGGCCGGTATTGATAAATAGTGCAGACGTGCTTCCGTTGTTGGTAACTCCAGATGGCGCGACCACATTGTTGGATTGAGCGTTATGATCACTGGAGTCTGTTTCGAAATTATAGCCGACTGCTCCTAGCGAGTTTACGAGATTGATGGATAGGGAATTGCTACGGTGGTGAATCCATCCACTGAGAATATCCGTGCTGAGAAATGAATACCCGATGCCGGCGTCCATCAAGATTGTCACCGGCCCGTTGGTTATTCCATTGGCAACGACTTCTCCAGAAGAGAGCCTCCAATCGGGAACGGAATTTGTATTGGTGTACCCACTGGGAGATAATTGGGTATAGGCGAAATTGGTGGTGCTTTCTGTGAGTCCCAGTTGAATGCCGGTTGACTCCAGTATGTAACCGGCAACCATCCCGCCGTTGGTTGGGCTTTGGGACATGGTTGTCAGGTTGATGAGGGCATTGTAGATTTGGTTGGTGTTGTTACCTACCGGCCCTGATGGCGAAACTTCATTTGTGTTTGGCCCAAACCCAACCCCAAAGTTCCAGTTGTCTCCCAGATTGGTGTTATTGGCGTAGGAGACTGCTTCTCCTCCTGTGAGGGTTAGTTTCCCTCCGCTGAAGCTCTTCGTTTTTCCGTTGGTCAAGATCACGCTGCCTCGGGAGGTTTTCATGGCGTATATTGGAGAACCACTGCCCAGACTTCCCAAGGTTTCCACCACAAGAACGGGGATATTTGCAGTTGCAATGGCCGGGTTACTATTCTGGTCAGTCACTTGGAAGTTTACGGCCGTTTGAATATATTGGCCGATAAAGACTCGCTTGGAGCTGCTGAGGTAGTTCGTGCCAGGCCAGGAATTGGCGTTTGTTGTTATGACGTTGCTCACCAAATTTGCGCTCACATAGAGTCCGCGGGATCCGGTATCCACCTGGATATGTGGGATGGTGACCCCTCCGATCTGGTTCAGATTTGTTGCTCCATTAGTCGCTACTCCTGCGAAGTTGATATCAACGAAGACGTCTCCATTGGCGCTGGGGTCAAAAGAACCCGCTGAGTAACTGAGAAAATAAGAGTTGGTGTACCCAGAATATCCGTCAACGGGGTTGGTTGTTTGAGATTGGAGTGGATGAATGGCTCCTGAAAGGGCAAGAGTTACAAGGGCTAGAAGGCGGCTATGTATTTTCATCGTGGTTTTGTTTAGATGTAGGCCACTTTGTTGTTTTGTCCAATTTTTCGTGCATACTCCGCTTGTATCTTAAAAGAGGGGGGGTTGACGGTCTTGTCCTACGGTTGTATGTTCCCACCCATGGGAGCTGGCACGCAGATAATTAAAGACCCTGAAACCGAAGCCAGAGAGCTTCAAAGCATTCTCAATTCGGTAGGGAAGCGACTTCGTGCCAATATCGTCAAGACTGGAAAGCTGGGTATTACCTACGCGGAGTTCAAGGCGAAGAGGGGCGGCGTTGAGGGCTTGAAGGTTCTCCCTGCTAATGGGCGAGCGTAAGCCCGTTCTTGTCGTTGTTGCTGGTCCGAACGGCTCGGGAAAGACAGCCATCACCAGCGACCTTCGTAAAGCTTACGACTGGACTGATGGACTGTTACAAATCAATCCTGACCAGATTGCCCAAGAAGAGTTTGGCGACTGGAATAATCCCTCTTCCATCCTTCAAGCTGCGAAAAAGGCAGACCAGATTCGGGAAGAATGTCTTGCGGAGGGTAAAGGGCTTCTTTTTGAAACAGTCCTTTCAACTCCCGAAAAAGTGGACTACATCCGCCGTGCCAAAGAAGCAGGCTACTTTATCCGTTTGGTCTATGTGGCGACGGAAAGTCCTGAAATCAATATGCTCCGTGTGGAATGGAGATTTTCACAAGGAGGTCATACCGTCCCCCGTGAAAAGATTGAACCCCGATACATCCGCTCCTTGAAGCTGGCGGTAGATGCCGCACGCCTCACCGACCGTGCCTATTTCGTGGATAACTCTCGGGATGTGGATGAGGCGGAAGGTGGTATCGGTCCCTTCACGGTTTTCCGCACCATTGATGGAGTTGTGGCGAAATCCTACCTACCCGAAGCGGAGTTTCCAGAATGGACAAAACCGATCTACAACGCCCTGAAATAAGCGGTTTTTGTATTTTTGGGCAGTTTTGAAGGGAAAAAGTCTGCACTCAATCAGGGTTTTCATTCGGAGGACTCCTGAGTTGAACCCTGCAGCAAAGAAACAGCCGTATTTTCCTATTCAAGGCACTTGGCGGATAGAATGCTCTTTGGTGCATTTTCTTACCCGTTTCTGCAAACTGTAGATTTTTCAACCGATGGCTCTAGAGCATCTATTTATGAGGCTGAAAGAGATAAAAAACCCCACCGGAGTTGACGGGGCTCGAACCCGCAACCCCCGCCGTGACAGGGCGGTGCTCTGACCAATTGAGCTACAACTCCTAGGGTCTTTTCCCGAAGCAAATCGGGAAAGGGGGGATAATCTTCCTCGTATTGCGCCCGGGATCAATCTTTTTTGTGACTTTCGTGCAGATGCCGTTCATTCTCCGATGATAAATCCATGGCCTATCCATCCTACGCTGCCTTTCTGAAAGCCCTCGAAGATGCGGGAGAGCTTCACCGCATCACCGCCCCTGTGGCGACGGAACTTCAGATCACGGAGCTTGCCGATCGGGAAATGAAATCGCCCGACGGAGGCAAGGCGCTGCTCTTTGAGAAACCGACCATCAATGGGCGCGTATCGGAATTCCCGGTTGTGATTAATGCTCTCGGCTCCAAGCGTCGCATGGCGATGGCCCTAGGC
>DKEN01000103.1 GCA_002452515.1 Spartobacteria bacterium UBA6821
AAGGCCTGCGCAACAATCCCGGTGATGTCGAAGGGAGCGGGCTTCTCAATGACCGTCGTCTCAACCGTTGGCTTCTGCGTATGTGGCGCTACAAAACCAGCGTCGTCAGCAGCCTGTTGCGCGGAAGCGGATGAGGCGAACAACACTCCAGTGAAGAGAAAAAGTGCGTAGAAAAAAAATCTGTGGCTCTGGCCGTTCATGGGATTAGTTCTAGCCCCTGCCATCGCAGTTCGGCAAGCTTGCCGTTATGAGCCGACTCGCCCTTGTCTCCACATCCGTTGCCCGATTGCCTTGGCGTTTGGTGATTNNTGGCAATCTACGGTCGGACTCGCCGGTTCCGCTTCCCCAAAAACCAGCACGTCCCGAAGCGGAGAAAGGACCGACGAAAATCTCCTACGCACTCTATATCGGGGATATCACCCGGATCGACAGTGCTGATCAGACATTTCAGATCAATTTTGTCCTCCTGCTGCGATGGCATGATCCGAGGCTTGTCAGTTCCTCCCCCGATTCGAGAGAGTTCGCCTTGGGTGATGTTTGGAATCCTCCCGTTCTTTTTGCGAACCAAACCAAGGATATTGTCCACTCACTACCTGAAATTGTGACCGTTTCTCCCGATGGCACAGTAGTTTATCGCCAGCGTTTCATCGGCCAGTTTTCCCAATCACTCGATCTTCGCGCCTTTCCCTTCGATCAGGGAGTCTTCCAGATTCATGTGATTGCTCCGGGATGCCGTGAGGGAGAAATCAGCTTTGTCCCCGATGCCTCTTCGGTTTGGCTCGGACTGAAAAATGGCGTGGGAATCAACGAAAACCTCACCTTGCAAGATTGGCGGGTAGGGACCGTCATGTCACATCCCGAACCCTACATTATTACCCCCGGTCTTCAAATTGCCGGGTGTAAGTTTGAGTTCACCGCTGCCAGAAACTCCACCTATTTCATCATCAAAGTCATCCTGCCCCTTCTGCTCATCGTCATGATGTCGTGGGCGGTTTTCTGGATTGATCCTTCGGATTCAGGGGCACAGTTCAGCATTGCCGTGACGGCGATGCTGACGCTGATCGCCTACCGTTTTGCCATCGATGCCAACGTCCCCAAACTCCCCTACCTCACCTGCCTCGACAAATTTGTTCTCTTCAGCTCGTTGCTCGTCTTCCTCACGCTCATTCAGGCGATCATTACGAGCAAACTGACCAAGCGCGGCGATCTGGAACTCGCCCGAGTGATTGATCGTCACTGCCGATGGGTCTTCCCCTTGGCATTCCTGCTTGTCGTCGTCACCTCCCTCTTGTTTTAAAATACCATGCCCCGGCCATCGACTTCCCGTCTTGCTGTTTCCCTTCTTCTAGGCATCTCCCTGTTGCTGACAGCATGCGCCTCGGATTTCTCCGCAAGGGAACGCCGACCAAGTTTCCGTCCGATTTTGGGAACGCCCCTCACCTCCACTGCGACCAAAAACACGCGTGCGCTGCTCATCGCCGCGATGCGCTCCATGCGTAGCAGGCCAGTGGATGCCCTTGGGAAAAACCTGCTTGCAGCCCGTTCCGCCCTAGAACAACTCCATGCCAATCCGAATGATCCTGTCGCCCAGGACAACTATAATTTCGCCACGGCGCGAGTTCTTGGAATCCTCCGAGATGCTAAACTCTCTCCGTGGGAGCAGCCGCTCTCCGTCCCGACACAGGAAGGGGTTATTGAGCTATCCAATAAACCCGATCCCCGCCCGCAATGGAATCCGGAGCTTTACACCTTCATCCCAGCGGACCAATTCGACATCCACGGTGCCTATGTGAGAGAGAGCGCGGCGCGGCCGGGAGTGGGTGCCCCCATCGTCGCGATTGGCAAGGATATCAACCCGGGCTGGCAGGCGAATTTCGGGCTCCGCAGGGTATACCATGGCGTCACCGCCGTTCTCAATTTCAAGGGTGACCGGTGCGTGATCGAGTTCCTTGATCCTCTGGATCACGAGACTGTCTCCCTCGACGAGNNGTTCCGATGGCGGTGTTGCTCAACGAAACCGCCTCCAAAGCCCCGAAGATCGCGCGGATGTTTTTCCCTGAACGCTATTCAGATACCGCCCGCCTGGTTCGGTTGGAGCCGTATAATCCGAACAAGACCGTCGTCCTGGTGATCCACGGCCTCATGGACTCCCCCACCACCTGGGCTCCGATGATCATCAACCTTCGCGCCGACCCCGAGATTCGGAAGCACTACCAATTCTGGTTTTTCAGCTACCCGTCAGGATTGCCCTACCCTTACTCCGCCGCGATTCTCAGGCGGGAACTGGATCGCGCGGAGCAACAATTTCCGCTCCATGCGCCGATGGTGGTCATCGGCCACAGCATGGGAGGGTGCATCAGCCGCCTGCTCATCACGGACACCTCGGACAAAAAGCTCTGGCAGCTTCAGTTTGGCCGATCTCCCGAGAAGATGAATCTCCAACCCTCCAGTCGGAAAATTCTGGAGCAGTCGCTGATCTTCCCAAGCCGCCGCGATGTAGGGCGGGTCATCTTCATTTCTTCCCCGCTGAGAGGAAGCGACATTGCCAGCAACCTGCTTGGACGGATCGGTTCCAGCCTGATCCGCACCCCACGTTCCCTGCTCTACGTAGGCAACGAAGCCTTCCGTTACGGCACCTTCCAATCAAGTGATCTGCGGCTGCGGCGCGCGCCCAACAGCATCGACACCCTTGCACCGAACAACCGGTTTGTCCGCAATGTCAACTCGATCCCGATCACTCCCGGCATCCCGTACCACACGATTATCGGCGACCGGGGCAGGGGTGATTCCCCGAACTCCTCCGATGGTGTCGTCCCCTACTGGAGCTCCCACATGGACGGGGCTGTCTCGGAATGCATCGTTCCCAGTGGACACGGCGCCCATCAGAACCCGAAGGCTTTTGCCGAGGTGGCCAGCATCCTCAAACTCAACGAAGCCTCCCAGTAGCTGCTAGGCTGCTCAGCGTCCCCCAAAGCCGGGTCGTCCCTCGCGGATGAGCTGTGAAAAATCAGGCGACTGATCCGCCGCCTGCGCCGCTTTATTGATCAACGCGAGACGTCTGAGTTCCGAAAAGGAAAGACCGTCGTTGAACAACAGTCCCCGCTGAAAAAAGAGCTCATCAAGCCGGCCGTTCAGAAGGATGCGCAAATCCCAGGGAGTCCTGGCGGTGATGGATCGTTGGGAACGGATCGCCGTGGTGCAGTTGGCCGTGAGGGCGTTGTACCAGCGGGGATGTGAGCGAAGATCGTTCATCGAGCTGATATATTCCAGAAAGCGCTCCCTGGCCTCTGCCGGCGAAATGCTGGTTCGATAGAGATAGACCTCTTCACCCTTCCGGTAGTTTGTCCTCACCCGGATGACATCCCTTTCGTCGGCGACAATATACATGAGTTCATAGTGACGATAGAGGCCACCGAGCGCCGAATAAGTTTCCCCCTTTTCCCTGCGGATCTCGATCGAGAAAGCAAGGGGTGCGGCATTCCTGAATTGAAAACTCACGATGGGATGCGCCATCCATGATGATCCCCAGTAGTTGAGGGCCACATCGATGCCAGTGAGATCCGAGAGATTCACAGTCCGTGTCTCCCAATGGGGCTGAACCTCTTTTCCCGTGTGATACTCGCTGTTGCGAACATTGTGCAGCGTCACGAGATTACTATTCACCTCCGCCCAGGGCTGCAGCGCCACATCCGGCTCCCAGTCGCGGTCATTGGAAGGCTGCAGGGTGAACCACCAGAGAACAACCAACAGCGCGCTCCCCAGCACCGCGGNNTCCACGCCCCAGCGATCAGGACAAGTAGCAGACCGACACCCCACGCAAGGCCTCTCAAGATGAACACCACCGGTTTAGGCAGCATTTTTTACAAAGAGTTGCGCAGCCCATTTGCCGCGTTGCAGCGTTTTACTGTGTTTTATCCCGAAGAGAGAAAAGGTTTTTTGGATTGCCGGAGTTTCTACTGCCAGAATGCCAGAGAGGATCAGCACCCCGCCCGGCTTGATCGCCTCCACGATCATTCCTGCCGATGCCGTCAGGATGGTGGAGTAGAGATTTGCAGCAACGATGTCATAACCTGCCGTGCCCGGAGGTTTCCACCGCAGGACATCGGCCTTCCTGAACTTGGCAAGAGGAAGTTTGTTGAGCAGGGCATTCTCTTTGGAAATGCGGACGCAGCGGTCGTCAAAATCAACCCCCAGCAACTTCGTGGCTCCGAGGAGTTCGGCGGCAAGCGCCAGAATGCCGGAGCCGCAGCCCAGATCCAGGAGAGACCACTTGGCACCCGATTCCCGAAACGGAGCCGAAGCCTCGACGAGCAACTGGAGGCAGCGTGCTGTCGTGGCATGATCGCCCGTGCCGAAGGCCATGCCGCTGGGAATAAAAAGAGCCCGCCCCTTGCCACTATTACGCTCTTTCTGAAAAAGCTTCTTATCGCGATAGACGCGTAAAACCCCCGCAACCTTGAGCGGATCGCTGATTTTCGAGGCCGGAGGCTGCCATCCAGCAGCATCGAAGGGGCGGTAGCTGCCCCCAAAGGCCAGTTTCAGCTTTTTTGCCGTTGCGGCGTCTGTGTAGAGATCGAGACGAATGGAGCGGGAGGCAGGGAATTTCTTGATGACAAGGGACTGTTCTCCCGCAAATCGGAGCCGTTCAATCCACGTATCCTCCCACTTTTCAGAGGATAGACGGCTCCAAAGATGGGTGATTGTGCTCATATTCCTCCTTGTTATCCGGTTTTTCAGAGAAAGACCCTCATTTTCAACTTGTCCGTTGCGCCCTCTGTTTAGTGTGCGGGATGGTAAATAGATATCCATTTGCCGGAGTGAATTTTGGCGTTTTTCAAGGCGCGAGCGAAGCGGCAGTATCCGTTGCGATACTGCCCGAGCAAGCAACGCGGAACCAAGCCTCTGGGAAGAGGCGCGGAGAAGCCTTTCGAAGAAAGGATCCCGAAGGGACGACACTGCCTTGCGGGAGCAAGGTGCCGTTCAAAAACGCCAAAAGTCACCCGGCCCGGAGGGTTGCGATGAAAATGGCCCGGTGCCTTCGTTGCTCTTCGGTTGCGATACGCAACGGTATCGCGCCCTCGTCGCGCCTTGGCAGCGGACCATTTTGATCGCAACAAATGGATGGCTATTTACCATCCCGCACACTAGGCTCCCCCTTATGTCAACGGCTATCCTGCCACCTCCTCATCCGCACGCCACCCAGGTCACAGCACCGATGGCGTATGATTCCAAGATTGAAGGCAACATCATCGTCACGAAACTGGATGCTGCTATCAACTGGATCAGAAAGAACGCTCTCTGGCCCATGCCGATGGGTCTCGCCTGTTGTGCCATTGAATTGATGGCAGCCTCTTCCTCCCGCTTCGATATCTCCCGATTCGGCGCGGAAGTGATGCGTTTCTCTCCCCGTCAGGCCGACGTCATGATCGTGGCCGGAACGGTGACCTACAAGATGGCTCTCTCCGTAAGACGCATTTACGAGCAGATGCCCGAACCGAAATGGGTGATCGCCATGGGTGCCTGCGCCTCTTCGGGCGGCATGTACCGGAGCTATGCAACCCTTCAGGGCGTTGACCAGATCATTCCCGTTGATGTTTACATTTCGGGATGTCCTCCCCGTCCCGAGGCCCTGCTTGATGGCCTCATGAGACTTCAGGAGAAGCTGATGACCGAACATTCCTTCCTTGATCAGAAGAGAGCCTTGCTGGAATCGATCCGATGAGCGCAGCCGACGACGCTTCAAAAATTGAAAAGGAGTTCGCCTCCGACACGTTTACTCGAAAGGAATTCCGCGGCGAAACAACCCTGACCTTCGATGCCTCCCGCATCCGGGATCTCTGCTTCTACGCCCGGGATGTTCTGGCTTACGACTTGCTGCTGGATATCAGCGCCGTGGATAATTTCGGCACCGATCCCCGTTTCGAGGTAGTCTACGAACTCTACTCGCTGGAGAAGAAAACCCATCTCCGTTTCAAGATCTCTACACCAGAGGATATCGCCGAAGTTGCAACTGTCTGCGATATCTGGCCAACGGCCAACTGGCATGAGCGTGAAGTCTGGGATCTTATGGGCATTCGCTTCAAGAATCACCCCGATCTTCGCCGTATCCTGATGTGGGAGGGATATCCCTACCATCCTCTTCGAAAAGATTTCCCGCTCGAGGGTCTCCCCAGCGATGTGCCGGATCTGGCCTTCACCGAAGTCGCCCCGCTTGCCGGTGGTCCCTTCGTCACCATTCCCACCGATGGTAATACCGAGGTACGCGAGCCCCGTGCCCGCCATGCCGGAGAGCTCGCGACCGAGGCAACCTTCATCGCGGAGCCTTGATCGCCGGGGAATCCGCCTTTCGTGAGTATCTCTCCCGCCTTGCGGGGGAGAAGCGGGTCGCACTCGACACGGAAGCCGACAGTCTGCATTGCTACTTTGAGAAGCTTTGCCTCATCCAAAGCGGCTGGGGACAGGATCCTCAAAGTGGCTGGGCGCAGGATCTGGAATTGATCGACCCTCTGGCCGGGCTCCCGTTGACGGATTTCTTCGAGGCTCTGAAGGGAAAAACGATTCTCTTTCATGACGCCGACTACGACCTGCGCCTACTGAGACGTTCGGGTGAATTCCCCGATGATGATATCTTCGACACCATGATCGCCGCACGGCTCAGCGGTGAACCGCAGCTAGGACTTGCCGCCCTTGTGGAGAAATATTTTGGGATCACCCTTTCAAAGGCCTCTCGCAAGGCCAATTGGGCGCAGCGCCCACTTTCCGATCAGATGGTGGAATACGCGCTCAACGATGTGCGCTTCATGCCACAGCTTGCCGATATTCTTGAGGCGCGGCTCGGTGAACTTGGACGGATGGAATGGTACCGCCAGTCCCGGGACAGGATGGTCAGGGGAACCCGAGAGACTCGTCAGCGCGATGAGGAAAATCTCTGGCGCATCACCGGTTACGCCGCATTGCCACCGCGCGGATGGGCTATTCTTCGGGCCATCTGGCACTGGCGCGACAGCGAGGCGAGGCTCTGGGATCGCCCGGCTTTTCATGTACTCTCCAATGACAATCTTCTGCACCTCGCTGGAGAAGCAGCGAAGGGAGGAAAATTCGCCCGACCCCGCATTCCCCAGCCACGCGCCGACAGATTGGAGGAGGCACTGGAAACAGCCCTTGCTCTTCCCGAATCCGAATGGCCGCGAATGATCACTGGCGTCCGTATCCGCGCCACCAAGGATCAGATCGACCGCTTTAACAAGCTGCGTGACTTCCGTGATAAAGTCGCGCGCGACCTCCAACTCGACCCATCGATTCTGGCTCCTAAGGCTGCCCTGGAAGCAGCTGCTGCCAATGCGCATGCCGCCGTTCTTCTTCCCTGGCAGCGCCAACTTCTCCACCTCCCAGAGCTTCCGGAAGTCGTCGAGGTGGTCGCTGAGTCGACGATGCCCTGATTGGTGCCTCACGTTGTTTCTTCAAGGATGAGCATTCCAAGGGAAGTCTCCGATCTCATCGCCCTCGCCCTGAGCGAAGATCTCGGCAGCACCGCTGATCCTTCGGGTGATGTCACGTCACGGGCATTCATTCCTGCGGATTCCCTTTCCCAAGCCAACATCGTCGCACGCTCCGCCTGTGTCGCTTCGGGACTGGACACGGCTCTTGAGAGCTTCAGGCGCGTTGATCCCTCTCTGGAACTTACTTTGCATTGCGACGAGGGAGCACTGATGCCTGCAGGATCAACCCTCATCACCGTCAGAGGTTCCACGCGATCCATCCTCTCCGCAGAACGTACCGCCTTAAATTTCCTCGGACGGCTTTGCGGTATCGCCACACTCTCCCGGCGGTATGCCGAGGCAGTGCGTGGTTCGAACGTGAAACTCCTCGATACACGTAAGACCACACCCGGTTGGAGACTCCTGGAAAAGCAGGCGGTCAAAGCGGGTGGCTGCGTCAATCACCGCCTGGGACTCTATGATGCCGTACTGGTGAAGGACAATCACCTCGCTGCCTTGGGTGATCTTGCCTTGTTGCCACCGGTTATTGCGCAGATCAGGAAAGAACACCCCGGCGTCGCTATCGAGATCGAGGCGGACACGCTGGATCAGGTAGAACAACTGATCCGGATGCCGGGGATCGATGTCATCCTCCTCGACAACATGTCGTGTGAGCTCATGGGTGAAGTGGTGGCTCTTCGTGACAGCTTGGCCCCTCACATCCTGCTCGAAGCCAGTGGCGGCGTGACCTTGGAGAGTGTTCCAAAAATCGCCGCAACAGGAGTTGATCGTATTTCCGTCGGAGCCCTGACTCATTCTGCCGTGAATGCCGATCTCTCCTTGGAAATCGAAACTCCCTAATGCCCTGATTCATGCAGGCTGACACGGTTCTCGACGAATCATTCCTGACCGCGGCCTCACCCTGGAACATTCCCGTACGGGTGTTGCCTGTGACCACCTCGAGTAATGACGAACTCCTGAGCCTGGGAGAAACAGGATCTCCCACAGGCACCCTCCTATTCGCAGAGCGGCAGACGGCGGGACGGGGACAGTTCCAGCGTGTCTGGGCATCGGCTCAACCACTCGGACTCTGGTTTTCCCTCCTGCTCCGACTCGAGATCAGTGATACCACGATTCCAGCCCTCTCTTCTTTTGCCTCCGTTGCCTTGGTAGAGACACTTGATGAACTCGGAATTCGTGAGGCCAGAATTAAGCCCCCAAACGACCTCTATCTCCATGGTCGCAAGATGGCCGGCATCCTTGTGGAAACACGCACCGGGAAGCATCCCTTCGCCGTCGTCGGCATCGGACTCAATGTGAATCATCGCCTCGAAGATTTTCCTCCCGAGCTTCTGAAAAGCGCCACCTCGCTGCTCATTGCCTCTGGGCAACGCTTTAACCGCAATCATGTTGCAGGCGTGCTCCTCAAGGCTCTTGGTCGGAGTGAAGAGCTCCTGCGTGATAATCCCGCGGCGCTCCTTGCCGTGTGGAATAACCTGCTGATTCCCGATCCAGAAATCAGACAGGATTAACAGGATTTACAAAGGCAGGATCGAAAATTTGTTAGTCACTCTTTTTGGTTAATCTTGTTAATCCTGTCTTAAATTTCCCAACTGGAGTTTTTAACATCAACTACCCAGAACAACGGCAATACATTGCCCAACACCCATCCGATGAAATCCTATAACGGACATCAGCCGATTCTTGCCATCGAATCGTCGTGCGACGAAACGGCTGCCGCCGTGCTGCGTGCGCCTGGAGAAATCCTCTCCAGCCTCATCGCTTCGCAGGCCGAGGAACATGCGCGATTCGGCGGTGTCGTGCCGGAAGTCGCCTCAAGAAACCACCTGCTTGCCGTTGATCCCCTTGTCCGTCGCGCCCTGAAGGAGGCGAACCTCACGCCTTGCGATCTGGGAGCGGTGGTTGCCACTTCCGGCCCCGGCCTCGCACCCGCGCTGCTAGTGGGTGCAGCGTATGCAAAAGGCTTCGCCCTCGCTCTCGGCATCCCCTACCTCGCGCTCAACCATCTGGAGGGCCATCTACTCTCACCCTTTCTCGGTCAGGAAACCATTCCCCATCACATCGCCCTGCTGGTGAGCGGGGGACATACCCAACTCACCGAAGTCCGTGGCGCGGGAGATTATACCCTGCTCGGCAGGACCCTCGATGACGCCGCAGGGGAGGCCTTTGACAAAACAGCCAAACTCCTCGGACTCGGTTATCCCGGAGGCATCGAAATCGACCGGCTTGCGGCCACCGGCGATCCCTTGAAATATCCCTTTCCGAAGGCCCTGATGGAACGAGGGGAACGCGAGAATCTCGACTTCAGCTTCAGCGGACTCAAAACCTCCGTCCGTTACTTTCTGGAGAAACATCCCTCCATTGCCACCTCACCGGAAGGCATGGCTGATCTTTGCGCCTCCATCCGTCATGCAATCGTCGATGTCCTGATCCAGAAAACCGCCCGCGCCGTCGAGGCCTCCGGACTCAATCACCAGGAACCAGACGGTTCCGTGCATGTCGCCGTCTCGGGAGGTGTCTCCGCCAATAAGGCTCTCCGAACTGGCCTCCAGGAACTCTGCCGAACCAAGGGTTGGACACTTCATCTCCCCGCGCCAGAACTCTCAACCGACAACGCGGCAATGATCGCCTTTGCAGCGATCCATCATCTCAAAGTAGGAGAATCGAGTCCTATCGGCCTGGAAATTTCACCGCAGTGGGGAGTGGGGAAGTAAGGCAGTGAAAGCTGAAACTTGAAAGCTGAAGGCTGAAATAAAATTACTGACAGAGATCAGAGGACAGAACCAACCCGGTGGGAACCGGGACGGTAGACTGCGATGAAATCGTAGCCCGTAGGGAGCCACAGCTTCCCGGGAGGGAAGTGGCGTCAAATCAGCATTCGCAATGCCAATCTTGAATTAAACCCATCTTCCCATAGAGTGATTTTATATGAAGAAGACGCTTGATCTCCCAAATGCGCTGATGCTGGAGGCCAAGACGGTAGCGGACCGGCGGCGCACAACGCTACGGGTCATCATCGAACATGCCTTGCGTCGGGAATTGGTGGAACTTTCAACATCCAGCCGTGTTCAGGAGTGTCCCGCCGAGCTGAATGCCTACGGATTTCCTGTTCTCAAAAGAGAGAAGAAGAACCACGGGCGACTGACCAGTGAGATGGTCTATCAGATGGAGGATTAAGAATTCAGAGGATAGAAATCAATACTCTGCATTCAACTAATACTAGTTAGGAAAAATGATATGACTGTCCCACGAGCAAACTCCTACATCGGCATCACTACCGAGAAATTCAAGGAGACAGCCGATTTCTATATTCAATACTTCGGATACTCGGTCAACGCCGAGACAGAAAGTTTTATTGTTATTCAATCTCCGAACCAAAAAAGAACTTTTGGATTCAGCGCCCCTTCCAAAGATAAAGGATTTATCACCACATTCAGCGGCGGCATTCAGTTGCCATTTCTCGTTGATGATATTGATGCAGCCTTAGCAGCATTCAAACAAGCTGGCGTTTCCATCACCAGAAATATTGATATTGAAGAGTGGGGAGAAAAACATTTTGTCATTTCAGATCCAACCGGGATTGAACTCTATATTTCCGAGACACCAAAGAAAGCTGATCAGGTTGCTTAGCTGTATCGAGCATGGGATCGCTCAGTTCGTTTCGTTGAGCTTTCGAAGGGCGTAAAATTCAGTTCGGTCAAAGCGCAGGAAGTTTCGATGCTGCGCAAGGCCTCCAAGCGAAGCAGAACGCCGAGAGCAGGGAAGCACGGTGTAGACTGTGCTTTTGCACAGCCCAAAGGGCGAGGCAGTCGGGAGATGGTGAGTCAATTGTCCTACGGCAAGCGCAGGCCAACGCCGCTATCCACCAATATCGCAAGCCCATAGCTATGTTCCGCGCGTATTGCCAAACAACTCAATCTGTAAACGTGGCGCAAACCGAAAACCATGTTCCAAGCAGATCTCGGCTAGCAGCGGGCCGCGTTCTCGCAACGTTTCCACATCAGTCCCCTCGGGCATCAGCAAGACCCGGTCACGGGTAAAGCCGGGTATGGTTCCAATCTCCGCCAGCAAACTTTCGACCTCCGGCATGTCCTCCACGGCGGAGACGACAAACTTGAGCTGAGACTGATAGTTGCTGAGCCAGTTGCGGATGACTTCGGGCTGAAGTCGTCTGGCTTCGTGGCGCGTACTCCATGCTCCTGCTTGGCCCTCATCCGGCGTGGAATTCGCAAGTTTCGGACTGAGCGAGGCGAGATCACAGACGATCCAATCCGGATCCACCGTGGCCGCCGTCTCGATGGTGATGTGCAGACCCGCTTCACGGAGTCCGGCAGTGAGTTCTCGGATTCCAGACGCAATCATCGGTTCGCCTCCCGTCACGACGACATGACTGCAGTCGTAGGCCTTCACCTGCTCAATGATGGCCGCGATCTCCATGGTCTCGCCTTCGGGATTCCAGGAGGCGTACGGAGTATCGCACCAGCGGCAGCGGAGATTGCATCCGGAAGTGCGGACAAAAACAGAAGGGACCCCGAGCAGTAATCCCTCTCCCTGAATGGAATGGAAAATTTCAGAGATTCGCATGAGCTTTGGGGTAAAAAGTGGGAAAGTTTGAAGGTGGGAAGGTGAAGCACCGCGTGATTAGAGCGTTTTAGGAAAAGATGTGGCCATTAATAAGCTCCTGATCCCCGAATTTATTACCACAGAGAGGGATCCAAGGCCCACCCAAGGTGGGACAAAGTAAAAGAGGAAGAGATATTCCAGAGATGCATTTTTGATTTTTTGCGGCAACCTTGGCTGTTTTCTTTGTCAGTCCTTTGTGGTGAAAATCATCCGGCTATTCCTCAGCTTAAAATACTCTAAGGTCGGTACCTTCCCACTTTTTACTTTAAAACGTTCCCACCCTCTCCCGCAGGTCTCGGCGGCAACGGATCGGTCGCGGCGTACTGCGTCGGGTCGGAAACTCCGGCGAGGAGGAAGGCCTCACGGCGTTCAACACAGGTGCCACAGCTACCACAGTGGAGTTCCTCCCCTTTGTAGCAGGACCAGGTATGGGAATAATCGACCCCAAGCGCCCTCCCGATTCTGACGATGCCGGCTTTGTCCGTGGAGACAAAGGGGCGAAGTAGCGCAATCCGTGCATAGGTTCCCTCGGATATTGCCCGGGCCATCGGTTCCAGGAATTCCTCCCGGCAGTCGGGATAGATCGCATGGTCTCCCGAGTGTGCTGCGATGACGACTCCTTCGGCACCGTGACTCTCGGCAAATCCTGCCGCGATCGCCAGCATGATGCCGTTCCGGAAGGGAACCACCGTCTTTTTCATCGATTCCTCTTCGTAATGACCGTCGGGTATCTCGCCGCCGCTTTTCAGCAGATCGGAGTGGAATTCCTGCGCCACGAAATCCAGTGCGGCGATGCGGTGGGGAATCCCGGACTTGGCACAGTGCCAGGCGGCCATTGGGAGTTCCTTGGCATGATGCTTCGCCCCGTAATCAAAACTGAGCGCGGCAAGCACCTCGTGCTCCTGCAGCGCCTCATGAAAGGCCGTGACGGAATCCATCCCGCCGCTCAGCAGGACGACCACTTTCATTTGCCGGCCTTCTTGGCTTTGTTAGCTTCATGAGTGGCCTCGACCCTGATGCCAATACCGCCACGGGGTGAAAAATCACCGATCACGGTGGCCCGTCGTGGCGCGATGGCGGCGACGACATCATTGAGAATTTTGTTCACGATCCCCTCGGCAAAAACGGCCTGATTGCGGTAGGCACCGAGGTAGTGCTTGAGCGACTTGCTCTCGATGCAGCGTCGGTCGGGCGTGTAGCGGATGATGATCTCGGCAAAATCGGGCTGACCGGTCACCGGGCAGTGGGAGGTAAATTCCTCCGTTGAAAAGGTGACCTCATAATCGCGCTTCGCGGGACTTTCAAAACTCTCCAGCACCGCCTCGTCTGGAGACGAAAGCTGCGGGAGCGGCCCNNTCATGCTTCCATGTCTTCAGCCGTCTTTCAATCACGGCCTGATGTTGTATCGTTTCCCTGTGCGAAAACTTTTTCTCTGGGTTCTCTCCCTTCTGCTGATGCTCGGCCTTCTTGGTTTGGTTGTTAGCGCGATCATGAACCACTGGCTCTCCGGCGAGGAATTTCACACCCTGATGGAACAGAAATCCTCACAACTACTTCATGCCAAGACCTCTTTTGGACCGCTACACTGGGGATGGTTCCAGCTTTCCTCCCCCAGTTTCCATGCTGAAGGGCAGGGATCCACTTCTCTCCGCGAACTCGAAATCGGCGGCCTGCAGGGACAACTCAAACCGAGCGCCCTTCTGCATGGGCTGTTGCAGATTGAGGAGATCACACTCGAAAATGCCCGACTCCACATCGACACGGCGCGCCATCCCAAGGATCCCAGCCTTACTGTGCATCAACAACTGACGCAGCAGCCCTCTATGTCGCTCCCAAGCTGGGTGCCGTCACTGCTTGTGATTGATCTGATCAACGCCAAGAAAACCGACATCCTGATCGATCTTCCCTCCGGAACTTCACTTGATCTTCGCGGCACGCATCTGGAAGCTTATCCCGAGGGATCCGAAACCCGTTTTGAAGCGCGCGGGGGAACGGTGAAAAGCCCCTTGCTGCCAGAACTCGACATCAACACAATCCGCTGCCGGATCAAACCCGACATGGTTGATCTAAGCGGTGCCGATCTGGTTTTCCCAAAGGGAGGCGCTCTTCAGCTGGAGGGAATTTTCCCGGATACAAACCAAAGCTCACTGAGCGGGCTCTGGCAACAGGTCCCCGTCGCCACGCTTCTTCCGACCCTTTCCAATCAAGTCAGCGGCACCCTCGACGGGAGCGCCACGGTAAGCTGGGATCTGGCTGGTGCCAATTCTATCGAAGGCAAGGTACAGGCTAACAATGTGATTCTCTCCAACATTCCTCTATTGGAAGGGGTCTCTGAGCTGACACGGATGGAGGCGTTCAAGTATCTCTATCTCCAGCAAGCACGGGCGACCTTCTCCATCAAGGGAGAACGCTCTTCCTGGCATGATGTCGTGCTGGAATCCCAGCAACTACTCAAACTAACCGGCGATGCCGAGGTGGGACGCGACGGTGCCTTTTCAGGAAATTTCCAACTCGGCCTCTCCAGCCCCATTGTCACCGCCATCCCAGGAGCTTCTCAGGTCTTTAGCAAGGATCAGCATGACGGTTATTACTGGACCTCCCTGCAAGTCGGGGGCTCTCTCTCCCATTTGACGGAGGATCTGACCCCCCGCATCATGACTGCCGTGCTGAGCAATGCCGGGCTTCTGCTCCAGCAGGGAGTAAAACAGGGTTTGCAAATTCTTGGGATCAAGGGGGCCGTCATTCCCGCGCCTTTACAACCAGAGACGAATGGCACCACCAAAACGGTGCCATCCAGTTCGCCACAATCGAGCACCCCTGTTGATGACCTCAAGCAGGGAGCCGGAGCCGCGCTCGATGTAATCGGCGGATTTCTGAAATAGCCGGTCGGATGAGAGCATTTTAACGCTTATTGCGTTTAGAGCGGCTTTTCTTTGAATGCAGACAACATTCCATTGAAGAGCCGAAAATTTTCGCGCGGAGACGCGGAGATCGCAGAGGATTTTTCAAAAGAGTTCAGGTGTCATCTCAGCCCCCAACTCTCTGCGCCTCTGCGGGAAAATCTCCCTGGTTTTCCTCAAACAGGAATTTCACGAGTTGATGCAAACGACCAATTGCAATGAAAATGCTTTAAAGAGCTAACAGCGTCACGGCTTCCTGCATCGCTAGATCGGAATTGGGAAAATGCGTGAGATTTAGCACTGGGAAGCTGTGCTGATTGCGGAACCACGTCATCTGTCGTTTTGCATAGCGGCGGGTCGCGACCGTGATGGCCTCAATTGCCGCCTTGCGGGAAATCTCCCCACGCTGAAGAGCACGGATCTCCCGCAGTCCGAGTGTCATCGCCGCAGTCGGCCCCACTTTTCCCTCGGGAAGGGCGGCAACCTCCGCTTCCACGCCACGATCAAACATCGCCCGGACATTTGCCTCAATCCTGGCGTTCAATTCCTCACGATCCCGTGTCACCAGAAGGGCGCGCACCCTGTTTGGGAGATGGGATCTGGAAGATGGAAGATGGAGAGGAGCACTTGAGGAGAGATCTCCAACCTCCGACTTCTGAATCCCTGCTCTCTGAGTCCGCGAGGCGGCCAGTGGTTTTCCCGTGAGCAACACGATCTCCAATGCCCGTTCGACACGCCGCCGGTTCGCGATGTCAATTTGTTCGGGAGCTTCGGGATCGGCGTTCCGCAGGCGTTCCACCAGTGACGTCAGGTCATGTTGTGCCAGCTCCAAACGCAGCACAGGATCATTGCCGGGTAATTCATCAAGACCTCCCAAGAGGGCTTTCACATAGAGGCCGGTACCACCCACAACGAGGGGCGTACGTCCGCGCGCCACAATATCACGCAGAATAGGAGCGGCAGCTCGCTGATAGCATCCCGCATCGAAACGCTCGCCCGGATCAAGTGATCCGATGAGATGGTGGCGAATCCCCTCCTGCTCCGCAGGTGTTGGCTGAGCCGTCAGCAGGGGAAATCCTGCATAGAGCTGAAAGGCATCCGCACCGACAATCTCACCTCCCAATCTGGCGGCCAGACGGAGGGAGAGAGCGGTTTTGCCGGCCCCCGTGGGACCGGCAATGAGAAGTGCTTCCGCAGGAAACGCCACGGAAACGAAAGGTTACAAAACCTAAACCGCCGAACCGCTTAGGCGGCTGCAGCTTCGTTGCTTTCCGAGTTACCCTCGGAGGCTGCATCGCGACGCTCGGAACGCTCGCTGCGGCTTTCGGCGACAGCCTTGGCACCGCTGACGACCATCTTGCGGCCCATGTATTCCTTGTCGTGCAGTTCGGCAACGGCACGCTTGGCCTCATCGACGGTGGCGAGCTGAACAAAGCCAAATCCCTTGGAACGATGTGTGTCGCGGTTGGCGACGATCTCGACATTCTGAACGGAACCAATGCCGCTGAAGAGTTCGAGCAGATCGCTCTCGGTCGCGTCAAAGGAGAGATTGCCAACATAGACCCGGGGTGTGGTCACCTCGATGCGCTCCGGCTTGCGGGACTGACGGGAGGGAGAACCTTCGGCGCGGGGAGCGCGTTGCGGCTTGTCGAACTTGGCAGGAGCTTTTTTGCCGAGACCAAAGATCGAAAGGAGCTTCGCGAAGAAGCCCTGCTTTTTGACAGGAGCGCTCGGAGTGTGCTCGCGACGGGGATGACCCTCGTTGCTGCGCGGCCCGCGGGAATCGGAGGAGCGGCGACGGCCGCCGTTACGGGGACGACCACCTCGGCTGGAGGAGTCGCGATTGGAGGAATAATTAGAGGACATGATGTGTAGTGTAAGGGACCCCTTCGTCTCACGGCCCGGGACACAGGGTCGGGGCTGACAGGGATCAGGACTGGTGTTGTGCGTTGCGTTATGTGTTATGCGTCCGGGTAGCGCTGCTTCCTCGTTGTGTCCCGATTCCCGACCGGAAAGGTGGAGAAGAGGTGTGGAAGCGTGTTATCGTAGTGCGTTGGCCGGTCAATGGGGCGGATCAGATGATCTCTTTGGCTTTTCAGAAAAGCCCCTCCAATCAAAATAATTGGAAAATGGGGGTTATCTGCCCAAGAGTCTCCCAAGGCATCTGCCAAAGCGAATCGCTCCAAACAGTCGCCCAAGGGTCAAAACCACACCACCATACGGCGGTCGCCGCGTGACGGACGGCATCCTCTTTCGCACTGAAACAGGAACGAGACAAGGCAAATCGACGGAGCGGGAGAAAGCATCATGTTCTTCCAAGAGGTGATTTCTGGCCTTAGGAGCGGTTTCAATCGTTCTGCACTTCACCTTTTTCTGCAAAAAATTGCAACTTTCCCCTAACTGCGGGGTTAGAACCATATCCATGAATCAAATTATTCCAAAACGACAACTCGTTCTTGGCGGGGCAGCCTTGCTGCTTCTCGGCATTATCATCGCCCGCTGGATCGCCGGATGGGGACTGGTCACCGTCCATGTCACCAATGTTCCCCTCAGTACGGTCATTGCCTCCATCGCCAAACAAGGGCATGTGACCATTGAAACCTCTCTGGATACCAGCAAGCCGGTCTCCCTTGATGTCGACCGGGTTCCCGTGGCAGTGGCTATCGACGATCTTGCCACACGGACCGATGCCTCCTGGCGTCTCGTTTATCTCGCGGCTCCGAATAAGATAGATGTTGAAACAGCCCTGGTCAGCCTGCGCGGGTCAGGCAAACTGGATGACTGGACGACATACTACTTCCCACAGCCTCCTTTTGCCGACGCGACCGGAGGAGAAGTCATTGACCCACGCACCCTGGGATTGAGTCTTGAGGGACCTGATAAGAATCTCTCGCCACTGATGAATGAGGCCGCCCAAAAAAGCGGTGCCATGATCGCCATACCAAAAGACTGGTCACCCGCAGCCTCAGCATTACCCAAGCCTAATCAGGTGAGCAAAGCCATCCCTGCGCTCGTGAAGTCGGTGCATGGCGCAAGCACCGAGCTCTTTTTCATCACGGAGCGCGGACGGCGTGGCGGAGGGCCACCACGTGGAGATGACGGCGGTGCCCCTGACCAGCAGGATCAGCGGCCCCAGTTCAATTCCGACTGGATGGAGCAACGCCAGCTCGCCCAGATCGCGAAGCTCCCTCCAGAAAAACAAGCCGCAGCAAAGAAGGACATGGCGGATCGCAAGGCCCTCTTCGCCGAAATGCGTAAACTCACTCCGGAAGAACGGCGTGCCAAGTTTCAGGCCATGATGGCGGATCCGGATTTCATGGATAAAATGGCTGACCAAATGGTGCTACGGGCCGCCAACCAGAGTCCCGAACAACGCATTAATAGGGCCGTGAATTACATCAACCGCAAAGCTGCTGCTAAAAATTCCCAATGATCACCACAACCATTAAGCGACTTAAACGCGTCGATGGGTTTACCCTTGTTGAACTCCTTGTCGTCATTGCCATCATCGGCATGCTCGCCTCCCTGTTGATGCCGGCACTTCAAACGGCGAAGGCTAAGGCGCAAGGTGCCAAGTGTGTGAGCAATCTCGGCCAGATCGGTGCCGCCGTGCAGCAATACATCGCTGATCCGGAAAATGGCGCCCAGTTTCCTCCGATCTACAACACTGGCACCACCAATGCTGTCGTGGGAGCGAATGCTAGCGCCCCGGGTGGCACCTCACTTCTTCAACCATTACAATGCCTCTCCAACTACGGTGTCACGATGGCACTGCTCACCTGCCCCTCAGATCGGCACCCCGATCCCACCTACGGAAGTTACATGTGGTCTCCGGTTTTGCAGGGCGAACAACCTCAGGACGTTCACATCTATGGACGTGGTGGTGTCTTCACCATCAGCAAACTCAGCAAAATGACGGTCTGCACAGACAATGGAATGCCCCATCTTGGGAAGGTCAATGTCCTCCGTGCCGACGGCCATGTGGATACGATGCCATAATAGGATGAGTCGAGAGCTGAGGGTCGACAGACGATAGCCAGAAAATTGCAGTCATGCCGTCGACTTTTGACCTTCGTCTGTCGACGCTGTTTAGACCTCTTCCTCCGAGCGGAGCTGACGGGAAAGCAGATCCTTCATCGCCTGCGCTGGGCTCTTCTCTTCGTCGAGAAGCGCTTTAATCTGATCGATAATCGGCGTCTCAACTCCAAGGCGACGGGCACAGTCATAGGCGCTGGCTGTCGTCGGCACTCCCTCGGCCACCATGGTCATCGAGTCCCGGATCATCCCAAGGGATTCACCGCGACCGATACGGAAGCCGACCTGATGATTCCGACTGCTGGAACTGAAACAGGTGACCATCAGATCACCGATACCGCTCAATCCCCGAAAGGTTTCTCGCTCGCCTCCCATGGCCACACCAAGGCGTGTCATCTCGGCCAGTGAGCGGGTGACGATCCCAGCGCGGGCATTCTCCCCGAGACCGAGACCGTCCGAGACACCGGCGGCGATGGCAAAGATATTCTTGAGAGCACCTCCGAGTTGAACGCCCCGGGCATCACTGCTCGTGTAGGGGCGGAACTTCGTCCCCTCAAAAAGCTGCTGTACCTGCGGCAAGACCTCGGGAATCGCCGATCCGATCACGCAGGCGGCGGGAATCCCCCTCGCGATCTCTCCGGCCAGATTCGGCCCCGAGAGAACGGCACTTGTCGATCCGGGCAGATGTTCCGCGATCACCTCGCTCATCAGAAGACCCCGTTCCCGCTCGATCCCCTTTGTGCAGGAGACCAGGATCGTTTCCTTGCCGATTCCAATGCCTGCGAGTTGCCGCGCAACCTTGGCTAGATGCTTCGAGGGAACGACCAGTAAAATCACCTTAGCTCCGGCACACTCGGCAAGCGATGCCGTCGGCTGGATCGTCTCCGGCAGGGCCACTCCCTGAAGATACTTCTCATTGGCCCGACTCGACTGCATGGCCGCGACATGAGCAGGATCATGGCCCCAGAGAGGGATGACGGCATGACCTGCCTTGGTGCGGCGGGCCATGAGCAGCGCAAGAGCAGTACCCCAGCCCCCGGCTCCGATCACACTCACCTCCGGAATGATTGAAAGCGTCTTCATGATTTCACTACCTTGCCCCCCGCGTTGTTTTTACGCTCAAAGCGCGGCTCCGTTCCCACCCGCAGCCGGGCGATATTGGAACGATGCCTCCAGACAGCGAGCGAGCACATCAGGATCGAGACCAGCAGGGCAAGCCAGTCGGCCTTGTGCAGACAAAAGAGAATCGTTGCCGCCAAGGGCAGCGCAAGGGAGGCGGCAAGGGAGGCCACCGAGACATATCGGGAAATAGTGAAGACCAGCATCCAAGTGCCAATGCAGAACAGAAAGGCCGAGGGGAAGAGTCCCACGATCACGCCGGCCGAGGAGGCGATTCCCTTGCCGCCTTTGAACTTCAGCCAGATCGGAAAGCTATGTCCCAGCAACGCAGCGAGCGCGGCAAGTGCTCCAGGTGCGGAAGCAGGGTGAATTCCAACTTGGGCGCTCCAGTGATTTGCCAGAATTACTGGCAGCAGTCCCTTCAGAAAATCGATGAGAAAGACCGTGTATCCCCACGGCTTGCCGAGCACGCGCACCGCATTCGTCGCGCCGATATTGCCGCTTCCCTTCGTGCGCAGATCAACGCCGCAGCAACGCCCCGCCAGAAACCCTGTTGGGAGGGAGCCGAGCAGATACGAACCGAGCGCAATGAGAATCCAGGGAAGCACCATGACGAGCACAAAAGAAACACCTATTAAATCGTCTGACTAGCGAAACCGAGCAGTTGGAGTAAACTCATAACCATGGATTTGACCTTGTTCCGTCCCTTGCTGTTTCCACTTCTCCTCACCACCCTCTGTGCTTTGCACTCCACCCACGCCACTCCCATGACTGATTCCACCACCAATACCACTGTTTCCGTCCGCCTCGTCGGACCAGATGGCCAGCCCGGCCCGGTCGTTTCATCGCCCCGCGTTATCAAAACCGACGCCGAATGGGAGAAACAACTCGGCCCCGCGACCTACCGCATCCTCCGGGCCAAGGGAACCGAACCAGCCTTTTGCGGCAACCTCCTCGATAACCACAAAGAGGGAGTCTACTTCTGCGCCGGATGTGGCCTCCCGCTCTTCTCCTCCGGGGCGAAGTTCAATTCGGGCACCGGCTGGCCCAGCTTCTTCCAACCCTACGCGAAGGAAAACATCACCGAACTTCGCGACAGCAGCTTCGGCATGACCCGTACTGAGATTCTCTGCGCCCGTTGCGGCGGCCATCTCGGCCATGTCTTTGAAGATGGCCCGGCCCCGACAGGACTGCGCTACTGCCTCAACTCTGCCGCGCTTGTCTTCAAGGATAAAGACGAAGTGAAGAAAGAAGGTGCGGCTGACGCCAAGTAGGAAGGTAAGACAGTAAAAGGTGGGGAGGCAGGATCCTCGTGAAGGTTGGGCGGGCGGTGGTGCATTGCAAGACCGGGCTTTTCATGCGGTTGAAAAGCCTGTAGCGTTCCGCTCATGAACACTTCCCCCGAGGTGAATCACACAGGAAGACCCCCGGAACGCAGGCTCTTCTTTCGCAGAGGATTGACGTTGGAGAGGATTCTCTGGATCACCCTTAGGCCGCTCAGAGAGCATCTTGACCACGCCGCAAAACTCCAGCCATTTTGCTCTCATGGAACGATATAGGCGGCATTCATCCGCCTTGTTTCACTGCTTTCTCCAAGCTACTTCTTGTTAGGGTACATTACGATCGACCACTACTATAAAATCACATGTGGGTTAAGAAATCTCAAAAAGAGATACAGAAACAATCACAGAAATCTAGGATTCTTGCTTCTCTAGGAGTAGCCGCAATAATCTTCTTAGGATCCGTTTTCACCAACGGAGGTGGCATCGGTTATGCAGTGAGAGGCACTTACTTCATTCACCATCTATACGAGATTATCGACAACATCCCAATTGCTTTGCTAATCGGACTAATTGTTTGGCTGATTGGGTATTGGCTCCTGCCAAGACAGAATACTAATCAAGTCGTAATGTTCTGTCTAAAGTGCGAAAGCACAAAATTCGATGACGGAAACCTGAACTGTCTTTGTGGTGGTCACTTTGAAAATATAGTGACGATGAAGTGGGTGGAAAATTCAGAATAAACTCGCAAGAAATACGCATTAATATAAAAAATATGTCCCCTAACCAATCACTGGAGCNNCGCTCAGTTCAAGCCGTTAGACATACCACAATACACATCCATATGAAAAAACATCGACCAGCAATCATTTCAGGCATTATCTGCCTTACTATCGGAATCCTAATTGGGGGATTCATTTTCACAAAAATCGGGATGACCTATGAATATTCTGGCAGAGCAGCATTACTATTATCGTTGAGAGAATTAGTTAAAACAAATCAGAATGAACAGGCCATCAATCTCATTGAAAATCAGATTGATGCTAATCTCCAATTGTTTAATTCGCTAAAAAAATCAAGCTTCTATGGGT
>DKEN01000132.1 GCA_002452515.1 Spartobacteria bacterium UBA6821
CCCCCACTATGAATAAAATTTTGTGTTGTTCGTTGCTGCTCTTGTCGACGCTCCTCTTGTTACCCGGAAACCTTCTTGCCGCTGACCCGCCAATTCAGGAAGTTGCTCCTGACAAGGACTTTGGCATGGGGCCTCCAGCGACTCCGGCAATGGCTAACGCCGCCGATGCCGCCGTGACCAAACCAATGGCAGGAGGGCCGTTTCAGCCGACTTGGGCCTCCGTGAGGGAAAACTACCGGGTCCCCGCATGGTTCAACGATGCGAAGTTCGGCCTCATGATGCACTGGGGGGCCTATTCCGTACCTGCCTACCACAACGAGTGGTACGAAAAGCACATGTATAACGCCTTCTCGGATTGGCATGTGGCGCATTTCGGAACGCAGGCAAAATTCGGCTACAAGGATTTCCTCCCCCTGTTCAAAAACGAGAAATTCAACCCTGACGAGTGGGCTGAGCTTTTCAAGAAATCAGGAGCCCGCTATGTTGTGCCGACAGCGGAGCATCACGATAACTTTGCCCTCTGGGATAGTCAGGTGACTCCGATCAACGCCAAAAACATCGGTGCCAAACGTGATCTGATCGGCGATCTCTGCGTGGCCGTGCGCAAGCAGGGGCTCAAGTTTGGAGTCTCGAATCATGGAATCGAGAATTTTGTCTTCATCAATCCGAAACCTGAAATCAAGGCCGCGTTGGAGGCTCAAAAAGCAGATCTTTATGATCCCGCCTGGGCGGAATTCTACCATGTGGCTGACCGAAGCGACGCAGCGACGGTGCGCTTCCTCACCGACTGGGTGAACCGGAACCTGGAACTTATCGATAAATACCAACCCGATGTGCTCTGGTTTGACAACGGGGTCAATAACCGCGTCTATGATCCTCTCAAGCTCCGGGTTGCTGCCTACTACTACAACAGCGCCCGGGCGTGGAATAAGGAGGTCACTATTACCACCAAGAAGGATGCCTACGCCCCGGATGGCAATGACGCCCATCAGATCGGGGCTATTGTGGATTTTGAAAAAGTAGGTTCCCGCTCACCGGCGGGTATTCGGACTGGCCCTTGGCAGGTGGATGACCCGATAGGATCGACTTGGGGCTACACCTCCAACATGAAGGTATCTGGAGCCGACACGATCCTTTTTAAACTCATCGACACGGTGAGTAAGAACGGAAACTACCTGCTTAATCTTTCGCCCATGGCCGATGGGACGATTCCCGAGGCGCAGAAGAAGACGCTTTTGGAAATCGGACAATGGCTCTCGGTGAATGGTGAGGCGATCTATGGAACTCACAACTGGGTGAAATTCGGGGAAGGGGAGCATGGAGCCCAGAATTGGAGATTTACCGTCAAGGGTGACACGCTTTATGCCATTGCCCTGGGCTGGCCAAAGGCTAAGGGTGGGGGAGATGAGGCCGTGATTGCCTCCCTGGGAAGCAATGTACCCTTGAACGGGAAAATAGAAAAAGTGGAACTACTTGGTTCCTCCAACTCACTGGAATTTCAACAGGTATCGGATGGCCTGCACATCAAACTTCCGCCAAAACCGCAAGGGAGTAACGAATACACTTTCAAGATTACAGGGCTGAAGCCTCAATAATCGGGTTCCACCATTTTCTTCACCAAACAAAAGGCTCCCCCCTCCGTGACAGTAACACCATCAACAGCATCTGGTTTCAGAAGTTTGCAGGTTGCCCTGATTCAATCCGAGCTTCTGCGAACTCATCGGCTGGAGTCCGGCATGACCCAAAATATCCTCTGGTGCCTAAATCATCTGCCACTTGAAGCTAGCTCCCCAAGGTGATTCAGTAGTCACCCAAAAATTATTCTATGAGATACCACAAACTTGGAAAAACAGGGCTCGATGTTTCCGTTCTCGCATTTGGCGGCTCTTCGCTTGGCGGAGCATTCCATGAGATCGACGAACTGGAAGGCATTCGTACCGTTCATGTTGCCATCGATCAGGGCATCAATCTCATCGACACGGCGCCCTTTTATGGACTGACAAAGGCGGAGACCGTTCTCGGAAAGGCACTGCGTGAAATCCCGCGTGAAAAATATCTACTCGCTACAAAGGTCGCACGGTACGGCTACCGACAGGAGGATTTCGATTTCTCCGCCGAGCGGGTGACCAAGAGCGTCGATGAAAGCCTTGAACGCCTGGGTGTTGATCATGTGGATTTCATTCAGGTGCATGACATCGAATTTGGGAGCATCGATCAGATCGTGCGGGAGACGATCCCTGCATTACGCGCGGTTCAAGCAGCAGGCAAGGCCCGGTTTGTCGGGATTTCCGGACTGCATGTGAAACTGTTCAAGGAGGTGATGGATCAGGTCGAAGTCGATCAAATCCAATCCTACTGCCACTACTGCCTCAACGATACGGCTCTTGCCGACTTGCTGCCTGATCTCAATGGTAAGGGAGTCGCCATCTTCAACTCCGCTCCACTCGCGATGCGTTTACTCAGCGACGAAGGCCCTCCTGACTGGCATCCCGCACCCACGGCCCTACGAGAGCGGTGCAAGGAGGCCGCAAAATTCTGTCGTGAGCACGGCACCAATCTCGGACGGATCGCCCTTCAATTCTCTGTCGCAAATCCCGCAGTCCAGACGACCATCGTCGGCACGGCAAATCCGCGTCGCATCGCGGAAAATATAAGAGAGATCGACGAGCCACTCGACGAGGAACTGCTCGCTGGAGTTCTGAAGATTCTCAAGCCTGTTCATAATCTCACATGG
>DKEN01000102.1:0-27916 GCA_002452515.1 Spartobacteria bacterium UBA6821
ACAGGAGAAACTTATTTGCAGGTGATTGGCAGCAATAATACAACGATCACCGGAGCTGTGACGGGGACAGGGGGAGTTACCCAGTCTGGCACGGGAACTCTCATCCTTACCGCATCCAACACTTATACCGGAACCACGACGGTAAGCGGAGGAATGCTGCAAGTCGGCAATGGCGGGACGGGAGAGTCCTTGGGAAGCGGTTCTGTCGTACTCTCCAACAACGCCACTCTTTCCTTTTACCAAAGTGATACTATTACCGTCAGCAATACAATTTCCGGCAATGGCAATCTGATCATCACCGGAACTTACGGAACTACAAATTTTATAAACGGCCAAGGATGGACTTACCTTTCCGCATCCAACACCTTTTCCGGCAATGTGACGGTGAACAATGCCACGCTGCAAATGACCAGCGACTCCGCTTTGGGAAACGCCACCAACACACTCTATCTCAATGCTGGAACATTATTTAACAACAACTCCGTCCTCACAGTTGGTGCGGGACACACGATCGTCTTAGGAACCAATGGTGGCTACATCGACGCGGGTTGGCAGAACACGGGCGGTGTTACTGTAAACGGGAACATTACCGGGGGATCGGTCTCCAACGGCCTTGGCATTTCCTGGGACTGGGGCACCGTCATTCTGGCCGGATCCAATAACTACCTCGGCCCAACGCTGATTGGTACCACCAACAATCCGTACTGGTACAGCGGTTCCTCAGGTTATGTTTCCGAACTGATTATCTCGAACAATTCAGCCCTCCCCTCCTCCTCCCAACTGATTTTTGGAACAAACGCGAACGCCGACATCCCCGAACTTAATCTCAATGGATTCAATGCCTCGGTGGAAGGACTCAGCGGAGGCACCAATGCAATCATCACCAATTCAACGACCGGAAGTTCCACGCTCACACTCTCAACGGTGACCGGAACCACCAACCTCTATAGCGGAACGATAAATCAGGGAAGTGGCTCGATCTCGCTGATTGTCAACGGGAACGGCACGCAGACCCTTGCCGCAAGCAACAACTACTCCGGAGGAACCTTCCTTCAATCAGGCACACTCGCCATCAGTAATAATAATGCTATGGGCTCGGGGACGGTGGCCTTTGCTTCCAATGCCACGATTGCTTCGCTCGCAACACTCACCGTTACCAATGCGTTCACTATTGCCAGTAACGCAACGGCAACTCTTGACGTGGCAACAAACAATAATCTGACTTTGTCCGGTACGATCTCCGGCACAAATGGGTCGCTCACTAAGATCGATACGGGAACCCTCACTCTTTCCGGTACCAATACTTATACAGGGACCACCACCATCGCAACCAACGGGGGAAGTTTGAGTCTGGGGACAACTGGTAAACTTGCCTCCACCAATATTGTGGTCAATAGCGGAGGCACGCTGCTTCTGGGCGGAAACGGCCAAACCACCACCAACACGGCCCTGACGCTCAATGGCGGGACGATTTCCACGGGAGGAGGAACCACAACCCGTGCTGGCACCAATAGCTTCAGCACACTGACTCTCACTGCCAACAGCACCATTGATTTTTCAAAGCTAACCGGAAATACGGCTCTAGACTTTAACAGCATTATCGCCTCTTACCTTCTTACCAACACTCTCACGATCCTGGATTGGAGTGGAACAGAAGCTTCAGGAACAGTCATTGGAGGAGGGACAACAACAGCCCTTATTGATTTAGCCGGACTGGGATCACTTAATGCCACAGAGCTTTCCCATATCAGTTTCTATGGAACCAACGGTTCCTTCTTAGGCACTGCAACTTTCGATGGTAGTGGTGTTCAACTCGTCCCTGTCCCCGAACCAGCTGTCATCATCGCCGGGGGATTACTCCTTGGATGGATGATGACTTCCCTCGTTCCCAAGATGCGCCGTAAAATGAAGCGTAGAGAGAGAAATGCTAGGATTTCTTTTCATGATTTAATAGCTGAGGATAGTCCACATTCTCCTCAAACAACCTGATAGAAAGAACACATTCTAACACTCCCGTTAGCTAGGAGTTTACCAGCCCCTCTGTTCGACTGTATCGAGATAGTGTCCGATCGGGCCTTTTTGGACCTGCCTATCATTTGTTCTGAGCAGGGAATTAAAATAACCGCTTTTGAAAGGAACTTTCGTTGCTTCAAACCAATCGAGATAGGAATCAATCGCCTGGGAACGGCTGACTGTCTCTGCGCGTAGTGAGAGTAGCTTTTTTTCATTTTCAGCAATTTTCTTTTCGGAAAATTTCTTAAAGTTGGCACAAAGCTGAATTGACTCATCCAATAGAGAATCAGACAAGGGGTTTGCTCGTAGCCTGAGGGCTATAAGCCGTGTTGAGAGTTGGTTGATCAGATAGAGAGCCCCTTTTTCCTTTTTGAGCAGAGCAAGGGAATGATTTGGAGTTGATACTTCGCTCAATATCTCATCATACCCCTCAATAGTTGCCTCCAAGCTGAGCATGGAAACCACGCCGGAATCTTCCCCGGATTTTTCGGCCATGAGTAGCAGCCACCGGCGTTCCACAGACTCCATCGGCCACCCAGGCGGCCAACTGGANNCCATCGCCTTTCAGACCTGCACTGACTAGTTCAGCGGTCATTGTGTCATAGATATCGAGCAGGAGGGTATTTGAATCAGAGGGGGCCTTCTGGAGCAGCAAATCAGGGATAGAAGGTGGTGTTCCTCCACGGAGATACGAGGCTGGAATCACGGCAAACGTGGCTTCCGGCTCGGATAATTTCCCAAGCCCGTGCAGCAGCCATTCTGGAAACTCGACGATCCGTGATCCGGCAGTGGGACTCTTTCCGTTGTAATATTGACGCAGAAGGATTGCTTGAGCCAGTGTCGATGAAACCGCTCCTGAATCGAGTTCCCCTGGAGAGAAATCAACCTGGATTTTAGGAAGGCTCCCTTCCACGGAGTCAACACTCAGAGAGGCACGATCCTGAAAGTTGTCATTTTCGTCATGAAGCACCACAACCACAGGTGGAGCACCGCTGGAAGGATAGTCAGTAAGTTGTTCGAACTGCTTTTCGAAGCCGGAAAGTCTCCTTGAAAACCGTTCACTGAGACTAGAGGATGTGCCATTCAGCGAAAACGCTCCATCGGGAGAGATGGAAAGTGGTTTTGTCTGAGCCCTCCCAGAAAAAAAAAGGGTGATCCCAAAAGCGATAATCAGGGAGATCCTACGCATGGGTTTGAAGAGTATCCCTGGATAACACCACATCACAAAGTGGGCATCAGGAGTCGGTTCCCTAATCCTTTTTTGAGGAGGGCTTTTTATCAACCTTTGCCGGAGTCGACTCAGTTTTGGCGGGAGCGACAGGTGCAACAGAGGCTGAATCACTCTTTGCTGCGCTCTTATACCCTTCGCTTCGGTAATCCGTGATATAGAATCCCGATCCTTTGAAGATCAGTCCTGCGCCTCTTCCTATGAGGCGTTTTACCTCTCCCTTCCCCCATTTCTTCATTTGGCACTTATCCTTGGGACATGTCTTAAAGGCCTCATCCTTCATCGACTGAAATGCCTCGAACCCTTTCTTGCACTTTCTGCATTCGTATTCGTAGGTCGGCATGAGGAGGAGCAGGTTACAAAAGTTCTGCAATCTGAACGGCATTGAGAGCTGCTCCCTTGAGAAGCTGGTCGCCGCAGATCCAAAAGGTCAAGGCATTGGGAAGAGCACAATCAAGCCGAAGGCGACCAACCTCGCAATCATCCTTCCCGCTCACTTCGATGGGCATGGGATAAGTGGCTGAAGCAGGATCGTCCTTGAGTTGGACGCCGGGAGCGGCGTTGAGCACTTCGCGGGCTTTTTCCAGGGAAACAGGATTTTCAAATTCCGCCGTGATGGCCACAGAATGAGCCCGATAAACAGGCACACGCACACAGGTCACCGAGGCTGTAAAGCCCGGCAGGTGAAGAATACGGCGTCCTTCAAACTGCATCTTCATTTCCTCGCGGGTGTAACCGTCTTCAAGAAAGGAATCAACATGAGGAAGGACATTGAAAGCAATCTGATGAGGGTAAACATCCTTGACCACGGGATTCCCCAAGGAAATCGAGGCTACCTGATCACTCAGTTCCTCAATGGCGCGTGCACCTGTTCCCGAGACAGCCTGATAACTGGAGGCAATGACCCTTGAGAGGCCAAATGCCTGATGCAATGGATGAAGAGCCATGAGCGAAATAGCTGTGGTGCAGTTGGGATTGGCAATGATACCGGAGTGCGCCGCGACGTCAGTACCGTTGATCTCGGGAACCACAAGCGGAACCTTTGGATCCATACGGAAAGCCGACGAGTTATCGACAACCACGGCTCCTGCCTTAACTGCATAAGGGGCAAATTCCTTGGAAATACCTCCTCCGGCACTAAAGAGGGCTATATCGATTCCCTCGAATGAATCGGGCGTCAGGGACTCAACAAGGAATTCCTCTCCACGGAAGGCAAGTTTCTTTCCTGCTGAACGGGGAGAAGCAAGCAGGCGCAGGGAGGCTACTGGAAAGTTCCTCCGTTCAAGAACCCGGAGCATTTCAATTCCCACAGCACCAGTGGCACCGACAATGGCGATATTCTTTGGTGTGGGGCTGGTTGTCTGCATGGCTGTCGTTGTCATGATGGCGAAGGGTAATCATTGTCTTTTCTTCGCAGAGTCTGCAAGCATCCATGCATGGCGAACCGTCTCAGACCGCTTCATCTCGTGGCCAAAGTCTCCCTTCAGCAGCTTGAACTTCTGGATCAGCAGGGAAAACACATCAAACAGTACCCCATTTCAACGTCCCGATTTGGTTTGGGATGTGAAGAAGGGAGTTTTCGAACCCCGACGGGTCGGTTTCGGATTGCCGAGAAAATCGGAGATGGAGAGCCCGCCTGGATGATCTTCAAAGGCCGGAGCAGCACCGGTATTCTTGCGCAACAGGGAGGGGATGAGGATCTCATTTTGAGTCGTATTTTCTGGTTGGATGGACTTGATCCAGAAAACAGCAACACCCATGAACGCTATATCTACTTTCATGGAACCAATCAGGAGGAGCTGATCGGAACACCAGCCAGCCATGGATGTATTCGCCTGCGGAATCTTGATATGATCGAACTTTTTGACCTGGTTTCGGTGGGTGATCTTGTTGAAATCACAGAGTGAAACCTTCCCCTAAAAATGGAAAAACAGGGGAAATAAAAAGAATTCAGGATTTTGCTTTGTCCTAACGGCTCTAATTCGTAAGTTTCCTTAATGCAACCAGCACAGAAAGGAGGCGAAATTATACCATGACCATCACCAAGATCGCAGCAGTTGTTGCTCTCGCAGCAGCTACTCTTACCCTCGGCGCTTGTGCTCAAAAGAGCGCGCCAGTTCCTGCCACAGCAGTTAAGAGCAAGTAAGGGGAAAAGGGGGATTGTCCGGTTACGGGCAGTTCATACTTTTAAAAAGCCGGACCGCCAAAACGGTCCGGCTTTTTTTATTCATTGTTTGGAGCGAAAGAAGTATTACGGTTCATGTCCCGCTACTAGCGCAGAAAGGAGGCGAAATTATACCATGACCATCACCAAAATCGCAGCAGTTGTTGTTCTCGCAGCAGCTAGCCTGGCACTCGGCGCTTGCTGCCACAAGCAGTGCCCTTGTCCTGCCACGGCAGTTAAAAGCAAGTAAGACAACAGGTTTGTAGGATACGGGAAGTTCGTATCTGTGAAAAGCCGGGCCGACTAGAATCGGCCCGGCTTTTCTCCTGCATCTTCATGATGCTCTCCTGCTCAACGGTTTGTGAGGAACACTCACATGGAGGTTCCCTTCAAGTAGGAATCTCCAAGGATAATCAACGGCTTGGCTGATGCCGATTCTGGTGGAAGCAACAATGCTTGGATCGGGCTCCGTTGTCTTTTCTAAAACCCAATTTGGATGGGATAAAGGATCCAACGAGTGATGTTGACCCGTGATTCCTAACGCCTGAGTCAGCTTGGCCGGGCCGTTACAGAGGTTGGTTAAGTTCTCACATCCTCTCCTTCGTTGCATTTTCTCGATTCCCTTAAGCGGCTCGAGTGCCCGAATCAGCACAAAACCATCGCGGGTGCCTCCCTTCGTCAACAGGTTAAAAAGCCAGTGCATCCCGTAGTTGAGATAGACATAGGCTGTGCCTGCCTGATTGATTGACACGAATTCCCTAGCACTCGGCCGCCTCCATGTGTGACAGGCAGGATCCCCATCGGCTGCATACGCCTCGGTTTCCACGATCATGCCACGGCACTTTCCGAAGGTAAGTCTGCAGCCGATCAACTCGCTCGCGCAGACCACGGGATCACGCTGGAAAAAGTCACGGGTAAGTCGTTTTTCCATCCTCTTTACAGCCCCGTTGGATGATCAAGAAAACTCCATGGGAGGCCGGTTTTTTGGGAAAGATAGGTTGCTAGCGCCTTCACGCCAAAAGTCTCCGTGGCATAATGGCCGCAGTAGAAGAGGTTGATCCCCTCCTCCTCTGCCGCGGTATAGCTCCAGTGGGGCCCCTCGCCCGTGATGAAGGCGTCAACTCCGAGTTTCGCAGCTGACGCCACCTCACTCCCGGCCCCTCCCGTGACGACGAGAACCGTACGGATTTTTTCCGAGCCGCCGGGAGAATAATGAACGGGACCTCCGACAGCAGCTGAAATTCGCTCGGCAAGTTCATCGCGAGTCGTTGTCTTGATCTTGCCTCGTACTCCCACCAACTGCCCCTTGACGGTCAGGGCTGGTTTCACATCGGTCAGGCCTATGCTTTTTGCGAGCAAGACGTTGTTTCCAAGCTCCAGGTGAAAATCGAGAGGCAGATGAGAACTGTAGAGAGCAAGATCGCCCTCAAAGGCGGCTTTCAGCTTCCGATAGGCAGATCCCACAACCGGAGTGACGCCGTTCCAGAAAATCCCATGATGCACCAAGAGCAGCGTTCCCTTGACGCGGGCAGCTTCACGGATCACCTCCTCACAGGCATCCACTGCCGCGACTAGGCGGGTGATCTTGCCTCTGTTTTCAATCTGCAGGCCGTTCACGGCACCCGGATAATCGTTGATTTCCGTAATGTTCAGGAGTTGATCGAGAGTGGTGACGAGGGTGGTGAGTTTCATGATAGGAAAAGACTTGAAAAAGATTTTTAAATAAAATCAACAAATGTAGTTTTTCCCCGGCCTCGGCTCAGGTAGCAAGGTTAGATGTTACGCGCAGGCATCGTCGGACTTCCCAATGTGGGAAAATCAACTCTCTTTAACGCTCTCACCCGAAGCCGTAAGGCCGAGGCTGCGAATTTTCCATTCTGCACCATTGAGCCGAACGTCGGTGTGGTCAATGTCCCCGACCCACGAATGGAACGACTGAGGGTTCTGGCAGCATCGGAAAAGGTCATCCCTGCGGCTATTGAGTTCGTCGATATCGCTGGCCTTGTGAAGGGAGCCAGCGAGGGGGAAGGACTCGGCAACAAGTTTCTCTCCCACATCAGGGAGGTCGATGCGATTATTCAAGTCGTCCGTTGTTTCGAGAATGAAGATATCCATCATGTTGCGGGATCTGTCGATCCGGTCCGTGATATCGAGATCATTACCACCGAATTCATTCTGGTCGACATGGCTTCGGTGCAGAAGCGCATCGAGCGTCAGGCCAAGCCGGCCCGTACCGGAGACAAGCTTGCCAAGGCCGAGATCGAGCTTGGAGAGAAGATTCTTCCCCATCTCAATGATGGCAAACCGGCTTCCACGGCTGATCTCACAGACGAGGAGAAGAAACTCCTCTCATCTTTTTTTCTGCTGAGCTCAAAACCTGTCCTCTTTGCCGCCAATGTTCGTGAAGAGGATCTTGGTCCGCTGGAATCGGGTGATTATTCTACGAACTCCCATGTGAAGGCTGTCGAGGAATATGCAGCTACTCACCTTGGAACATCCACCGTCATCATCAGTGCACAGATTGAGAGTGAACTGGCGGAACTACCCCCGGAGGATGCCCGTGAATACCTCGCAGGGCTCGGTGTCTCTGACAGTGGGGTCGGCAAACTGATTCGTGCCGCCTATGCCCTCCTCGGACTCCGCACCTATTTCACCTACGGCCCCAAGGAAACCCGAGCCTGGACAATCCGTGCCGGTGACAAGGCCCCTGCCGCTGCCGGAGTCATCCACAGCGATTTTGAACGCGGTTTTATTGCCGCCGAGACCATGGCCTTTGCCGATCTGGACACACTAGGCTCTACTGCAAAATGTCGGGAGGCCGGCAAGTTTCGCATCGAGGGCAAGGAATACGAGGTCAAGGATGGGGATGTGATGGAATTTCGCTTCAATGTCTGATCTGCTTCCTTCATGAAGGATCTAGCGTCCGTCAGCATTCGCGAATCCCTTCTGGCACCTTATGCTCAGAAGGCGACAGAGAGTGCCGGACGCCTCCGTCAGGAAACGGAACATTCCTTCCGCACCTGCTTTCAGCGCGATCGGGATCGCATTATTCACGGTACCTCCTTCCGACGTCTGGATGGAAAGACCCAGGTTTTCTTGAATGGCAAAGGGGATCACTATCGTACCCGTCTGACCCACACCATCGAGGTTGCCTCGATCAGCAGAACCGTGGCCAGGGCGCTTGGGTTGAATGAGGATCTTGCCGAGGCTATAGCACTTGCCCACGATCTTGGACACCCTCCTTTCGGACACTCCGGAGAGGGCAAACTTGACCTGCTTATGAAAGAGCATGGGGGATTTGACCATAACGAGCAGAGCCTTCGCGTCGTCGAGGTGCTAGAGGAAAGTTATCCTCAACAGTCAGGGCTGAATCTTTCCCATGAAGTGTTGGAAGGTTTAAAAAAACATCGGCGCGAGTTTCACCATCCTGATGGGACGACTTCTAAGAATCCTTCGCTGGAAGCCCAAATTGCCAATGTGGCCGATGAGATTGCTTACTACAGCCACGACCTGGAGGATGGTCTTGAATCAGGACTTTTGTATGAGCCCGATCTCAATGTGCTTGAACTTTGGAGCGAGGCCTCGGAATTAGCGCAAGAGCAATCCTCGGGCCTGCTTAATGCTGCAGGACCACGCACCCATCGCAAATTCATCCTGCGCTGCCTCATCAACCGTGAGGTCGAGGATCTCGTCATGACAAGCCAGCGGATGATCGAGCAATCTGGGGTTACCTCGGCCACCGAGGTTCGAAATTATCCCACAAAATTGATCGGCTATTCCACAGTGCTTAAAGCGCGCAATGCCAAGCTGCGGCACTATCTCTTCGAGAACTTTTACCGCCATCCTGAAGTCAATCAGGCCAACGAGAATGCCTGCCTTCTGATGGATGAAGTCTTTCATTCCCTCCTTACAGATCCATCACGACTAGGGGAAAGATCTTTGTCGCGTATTGAGAGGGAGGGAATCCCGCGTGTTGTCGCAGACTATGTAGCCGGAATGACCGATGCGTATTTACGCAGCAGTCATGAAACCATCAGGCTTCTTGGGATGCGCCGACCATAAGGACAAATCTTTCCACTCCATCGAGTGATCTGAAGAGGATATAGATCAAACTCGAGACGATGACTCCAATCCACATTGAGGCAAACATCGGAAACAAGGGGGTGACATTTGGAACTGGGTGGAAGTCGAAGGTACAAGGGACAAGCGTTCCAATGATGAAGAGTCCCTGCGCTGGTTTAAGATTAGGGTGCGTCGCTCCGACGTAGGCAACAGTTCCGATGATGCCCGCAATAACTGTTATGTAGATGGCCGTATTATTCGAGGAAGCTGAGAAGATTGTGAGCAGCGCGAGAGCGGTACAGTTACCGAGAGCCAATCCGCCGAGTTGAAGTCGATTGACGACCATGGTCTGGGAAGGAAGTCCGATAGCCCAGGCAAGTCCCAACATAACGACAAAGGTGCCGTATTGCTTGACGACACCAGCTCCGACACAGAGCAAAACAGCTGCTGAAATGGCCAGAAAAAACAGGTCCCTTCTGCCGAAGCGGACTGGCTCCAACTGATGGATTGCAGCCCTGTTCTTCACGGGAAAGATATAAAAAACAACAATGGCAACCAGTACGCCTATCGTCACTCCTATGGTGCGTTGAAACCCTGCGATGATCGGATCGGCCTCAAAAAAATCACTCGTGGGAACAGATCCGCTGTAACCAAAAACCAGAAGCATCATGGTAGCCGCGTCCCGACTCCGGGAGGCAAGATGCATCGTGGTGTAAACGAGCAGCATGTAAGCAGGCAGATAGAACCAGGCTGCATCACGAAACAGAGCATCAATTGACATCCCCATGACACCGGAGATCCATATCAGGATTAGGCGTTGCTTCATCAACCCGTGTTGAAAGACCGTGATCCCGCAGAGCATCGCCACGGTATTGAGAGCGCGAAATGAATTGGGAATATGAAGTAGAAAAAAAATGAAGAGCGTCAGCGCGATAGCGGCTCCCATACGCCAGGCAATGCGGGTCTGATTACTCATTTACGGGTGCGATGAATGGAGATGCCACGTACTTCTGCAATTGCTCCAACCGTTTATTCCCCTCCTCCACATCACTCTTGGTGTGAATGATCACTGAGGCCGTGCCCCCCATGCGGAAGGAGTGTTCTTCGGTTTCATCCAGCACGATCCGGACAGGATATCGCTGGGCCAGAAGGATGAAATCGATTGTTGGTGAAACTTGGGAAAGTAATCCCTGACCGCCGGGTGTGTTTTCGGATGGAGAGCCGAGTTCGGTTACTGCTTTGGGAATCCCTTGGACAATTCCTTGATATTTTTTCCCGGATTCCGCCATGCAATAGACATCAGCAGCCATTCCAGGGCGCAGGTGACGGAGATCTGTCTCTCTAAAATAGGCAAGGACATACCAGATCTTCCGATCAACGATGGAAAAGATCTGCTCTCCAATGGAAGCGTAGACTCCGGGGGTGATCTGCAAATTGGTCACATAGCCATCACAGGGGGCATACACTTTGCAGTAGGAGAGTTTTAGTGCTGTATCTCTCATTGCTGCCTGAGCAGCAACACGTCGTACATTGATATTACCGGAATCGCCGAGGAGATTTTTGGCTCTCTCAAGCGCCGCCTTATCCTGTTCCACTTTCGCCGCCGTTGTCTGGGCCTGGGTCTGGGCAAGCTCGTTTTTATCAGTGGTCACATAATTACTCCCGACAAGAGCCTGAATCCTCTTGGCATAATTTGACGCATAGAGGGCATTCGCTTCGCTCTCCCGTAGTGCGGCTTCACAGGAGGTGATTTGATCCTTGTAGGCATTGATCTCCAACTCAGTCAGGGCGAGCTGAGCCTTAGCTTTATCCAATTCCGCCGCATAAGGACGCTCATCAAGTTCAAACAAAAGATCTCCTTTATGGACAGGTTGGTTATCCTTCACATGAATCGCAGTGATGGATCCTCCAACCTGGGCGGCAACACCGACCACATTAGCCCGAACTTGAGCATCTTCGGTGCGAGGATTTATCCTGATATTTTCCTTAACCATCAGTGCCACAATGACTGCACCCAAAAGGATGAGTGCAGAGACAAGCATTCCCAGCACCTTGCGAAAATGTTGAGGAGAAACAGGATAAGAGGCGGGTATTTCGTCACTCATCAGGAAGCAAAGAAAAGGAGCCAGAGCAGGCAGGAATAAAAGGCAATAAGAGCTGCATAAACCATTGCTAGCGGCTTGATAAAGGGTATGAGCCCGATTTTAAGAAGGAGCACATGAGTGATCCAAAAGCAAAAAATACCACCGCCGATACAGACCAACCATCCTGGAATATAGGCTCCAGCAAGATTGAGTTGCGGATCACAACCAGTCAGCATCACCATGATCATTAAAATAGGAACAGCAAGACGCCGTGACATCCCATCACCATAAGAGAGCGCTACGAAATGCGGCAACGCTAATTGCCACGGCTTTTCTGCTGCCTTTCGCCGATTCTCATGAGATGAAGGCGACAGATTCTGTTGCTGTATTTGTTGCCGAACGTTCTTACGACCTTCCTGCACTGGTCGAGCTTTCCTTGGCTAATAACCCCTACACCCGCGGCGACTTTTATAAGATTGCGGCTGCAGCTGCTACTGTTGGCGAAGCGAAATCCCCTTACTATCCGAAAGTTAGCGTCACGGCGACGGGTGGATATGACAGTGGCTATAACCCTATTCAAACTGGACCTGAAGCCTACAGTCGCGTCAGCGTGAATCCTGGAATCCAAATGGAGTATCTCGTGCTCGACTTCGGACGACGTGCTGCCGATGTCCGCCATGCTGTGTCATTGCTGGAAGCGGCAGATCTTGAGTACAACCGCCGGGTTCAGACGACCATCTATGCCCTTCAGGAGAGCTATTTCTCTCACACTGCCGCCCTGACCCAGCAGGATTCCGCATTGACGAACCTCGAGTTTGCACGCACCACCCATGATATGGTGGAGGCTCAGAAAAAATCTGGCCTCGCGACGGAGCCGGAACTTCTTGCAGCGAATAAAAACCTATCACAAGCGCAATCCGAAGTCGTCACTGCAAAACGGAATGTGGAAGTCACTCTGGGAAATCTCCGGGTTGCCTCAGGTCTCCCTGCTAACGCTCCTCTGAAGGTCTCCCCTCCAAACGGAAACATTCCATTGCAATACCTCTCCTCGCGCGTGGATCAACTCATCGATATTGCTCTGATCAATCGCCCTGATCTGGCCGCCCGCACCGCCGATATCCGTGCCAGCCACGCTGCCACCGACAGAGCCAAGGCAGACTTTCTTCCCAAACTTTCTCTGCAAGGTTCCTATACGAGTCAGAATTACAACTATAACGCCAATCTTGCCGGAGTCTCCGGCTCCTTCAACGGTAGCTATAACGCCGTCGGAGGCTTTGCTGTGCTGAGTTGGGATCTTTTCGACGGATTCGAGCGGGTTTCCAAAGTCAAAAAACGCCAGGCCGAAGAGGCCGAGGCCCGTTCCGATGCAGAAAGCACGAGACTTGAAACAACCCGTGATGTCTGGATCTCCTACAATGATACGCTGAAAGCACGAAAAGCCGTCGACTTTACGGAANNTACGGAAAACTTCAATGCTGCACAGGCTGCCTTCCAGGATGGGCTCGCTACCATCATTGATCTGATCTCCGCTCAGAACAACCTCGCGACGGCCCACTCAGAACAGGCAGGCGCCACCGCCGATTACCTAACGAGTCTTGCCGCTCTTTCCTTGGCTATGGGAGAGAATTCTCCGAGGTCCAACAAACACCCTGACTAGGCACGTTGTCGCTCCTCGGTCAAAACCTTCAAACCCTCCCTAGAACTAGGCAGGAGTTGATGCCACCAAATCCAAAAGAGTTTGAGAGGACTTTTTTGGGTAATACTTCCCGTCCGTGATTGGGAAGAACATTGAGCCGGCATTCCGGATCGGGAGTCTCGAAATGAAGTGTTGGCGGCAGAAAACCTTCGGTCATGGCGAGGCAGCAAACCACCGCCTCGATCGCTCCTGTCGCGCCGAGAGGATGAGCCGTGTAGGCTTTGGTTCCGCTCACCGGGAGTGTTGCTGCACGATCTCCAAAGATTTCGTGAATGCATCGGGACTCATTGCTGTCATTCACCTGGGTGGAACTTCCGTGAGCATTGATATACTCGATCTCGTCAGGATTTGTCCGGGCATCAGCCAAAGCGTCCCGCATGGCTCGAACCGTGGGAACCCCAGTGGGATGCGGGGAGGTCATGTGATAGGCATCGTTGTTGTGAGAAAAGCCGAGTATCTCCGCATAGATGCGCGCACCTCGTTTCTTGGCATACTCGTACTCCTCGACAACAAGTGATGCAGCCCCCTCACCCATGACAAAGCCATCGCGATTCAGATCAAAAGGACGGCAGGAATGGCGTGGATCCGCCGTGCTCATCGTGCCGATACGCGCAAATGCTCCGTAAGTCAGTGGACTAAGGGGTGCCTCCGATCCCCCGGCAAGGATTACATCAGCCAAGCCATCACGGATGTACCGGAGAGCCTCACCGAGAGCGACTGTGCCGCTAGCACAACTGTTTGAATTCGTCGTTCCCACTCCTTGAAACCCGCATGTGATAGCGATATTGGAATGGGCTGATCCTCCAAAAACTTGCAAAGCCAGCATGGGGCTAACGGCCTTGAATCCCCCGCGGACAAAGGCATCGTGTTCCATTTCTGCATTACAGATGCCTCCCAGGGCGGTGCCGAAACTCACCCCTCGTCGAGGATCAGGATTTTCCGGATTCCAAGGAAGTCCGCTGTCTTCCAATGCCAGCAAGGCACTCGATACAGCGAGTTGGGCATAGCGATCGAGGCGACGGAGTGACTTGGCAGGAAGAAAGCGAAGTGGGTCGAAATCATTAATCTCACCGGCTGATCGTGCATCCAGCCCATTCAGATCAAACCGGGTCAGCGGAGCAATCCCTGTCGTTTCAGCCAGGATACCGCGCCAAAAATCTTCCCTTCCTGTGCCGATGCAGGTAATCGGTCCAATGCCAGTAATGACGGCACGATGTCTCATCTGGATTCCTCCAGTAACTTTTTAAAGGTGGCGAGTGTGCGGGGAGCGACCCAATCAATCATAAAGTTACCAATAATGGGTTCGGCCAGGGGGGCAAGGAGCGGCCATCGAAAGTTGAGATCGTGTTCGATTACCACGCGGACGCCCGAGGATTCCTGTTTAAAGAGCCAGCGTACTTCCATCCCCTTGGTGAAAGCTTTCAGATGGCGAAAATTTAGCATCGGTTCCTGCGGATCACGACGATACTCGGAGGTCCAGGAAATTGGGATCAATCCACGCAGGGCGGCCATTTCAATGATCCCAGCATCGGGACCACCGGAGAGCCATCGAACCCAGCGATAATGAGGAAGCAACTCCGGCCATCGTGTCAGATCGGAGGTCATCGCATAGATCTTCTCCATCGGGGCATGGATCACTAGTGAGCATTCGTTATGCATGAACTATTTCAGTTTTTTGGTTCTCACATAGTGAAGTTGGAGTGAACCATCCATTTCCTCCAACCCTTTCAATCTGAACTGGAGATCATGCTGCAGAAAATCACCTGGCAGCCCACTCAAGCTGCTGTTTCCCGCTCCACCGACAATAACCGGGACAAGCGTTATTCGGAGTTCGTTGACTGCGTCAGCTTTAAGTAACGTTTTGACCTGATCATCATCCCATTCGCCCAGAATTTTCCCATCGAGGCTCATCGAGAGCGTGACGATAGATTTAAGAATTTTCTGTGTCACAAAGGAGTTGCACTTCAGCTCATCAGGCTGCTTCCTCAGATTCAATCTGATGCTCGATCTCTTCAAGCTGACTCTCCATCGCGCCGAGTGAAGCGGTACCCCCATCTCCAGGTCTGTAGGTTATGTAGATGACGCCCCCGATCAGCCCCCAGACAACTGCTAGAGAGAATCCAGTGAGGGAAATCAAGGTCGCAAGTTCCTTGGGAGTACCGTAGAGGGAGTTGAGCATGAGAGCAAAAAGACCCTCTCGAACCCCGATGCCTGCGAGACTAATGGGCAGCGAACTGATGGTGTTGACGATGGGGATCACCGAGGTCATCGCTGCGGCACCGGGATTACCCACGAAGGCAAAGGCCGCGAAGATGGCGGCCCCAAAGATAAAAAGATTCAACAGCAGGGAGAGTGCTGTCGCTGCAACAACTGCCTGCCATGATCTGGCATAAACAGAAAAGGCCCGTGCGATATCGATGATCGCAGCATGCCCTGGCATCTTCGCGGGAAGGCGATTTGCGAGATGAAAACGATCGATGATCAGCCCCACCGTGATGAGTCCGATGAAGCCTCCAAAGATAATTCCCACAGTTATCAGAAAGGGACGAATCATCGGCAGTGCCATCAGTTCCGTATGGAAGTAAACAAAGACCCCGATGGAGACTAGGATTAGTGCAAACATCCCGGTTGCACGGTCAACAACAATACTAAGGAGTACTCCACTCTTCGATTTGGGTGCTTCGCGCATTGCAAAGAAGACCTTGATGAGATCGCCTCCCACACCTCCTGGAAGACAGAGATTAAAGAACATGCCGATCATCACCAGTTGCCAGACGCGGAACCAATTGAGGGTGATTCCCTGGACACGCATCAGCAGTTGCCAGCGGATGGAACCAACCACGAGCACGAGGCCAAAGCAGATGAATCCTGGAATGAGCCAGGCGAGATTTGCCGTATGAAGGGCCTCGATCATCTGATGCCGTTTCACCGGATCATGAAACAGCAGCCAAAGAAGAAGTAGCGTGACGCCTATCTGAAGAAGGGTCATCAGGGTTTTTTTAAGATTCATGAAGGTGTGTGAAATTGGGTTTTCCAGCGTTCTGCGGCAGCAATGATGTCTGCCGGCTTTGATTTGGAAGAGAGTTCCAAAACGTAAGGGAGGGAGGATGGCAGAAGAGGAACCAGTCGGTCGAAGGGAATTTCACCATGGAAAGGAATAAGATGATCCTTATCAGGCCACGCGGCATCCTGAAGATGGGCACCAACAGCATACGGGGCGATTTCGGAAAGCCATTGGGCATGATCGAGCAGACCGAGGCTCTCGCGCATCTGTGCGTGGCCAAAATCATGCCAGTAACGGAGATGAGGAGTGTTAAAGCGTTGGAGCAGAGCGAGCAATTCGCGTTCCGTCGGAATGGCTTCGAAATCGCTTCTGTTTTCAACACCGAGGGTAATCCCCAGTTTGGAAGCTTCTTCCACCAGGGGTTCCAACAGTGCGGTCACCCGATCAAGATAGACTCGGGCTGTCTTTTCCCGCTTCCGAACTACTTCCAACTTCTGTCGGGCATATTCGCGGCTGGCAACTCCCTTTTCCCGGAGGGTCGAAAGCAGCGAGTCGGTCATTCCGCTCAAAGGGGTGATCCTTCCAAGATGGAGCACGACAAAGCGGGCACCAAATTCGTTGGCTGTCGCCAGAGTCTGGCGTGTCAGACGAACAGCTCTTTCCCTATCAGCAGGACGATAAGAGGTGAATTCATAGCAATCGGGGTTGTCTGTAAGAACCTCAACCGGCATTGGGCAGAAGTTGTGAACGCTTAAGACCTTGAACTTGCCCTGAGCATGAAACTCCCGGATGCCATGCAGCTGGGAGACATTCAATCCATGCCCCAACTCGATGGTATCAAAACCTAATTCAAGAATCTTTTGAACAAGCGCAACTCCGTTGCGTTCGCGACCGGCAATCCAATTGGTGGAAAAGGCAATCATTGATGGTGGGAGGAAACAGTAATCATCTCCGAGTGCGGGGGCTATACGAAAGCACTTCCCCATCTGGGATGGCAAAAATCAACTAGCTCACCGAGAAAGGGGTAGGAAAGTTGTTATAACAACAGCCTTCCTACCCGCAAAGTTCCTCCGGGAATTTTTCAGTGTTTCCCTAAACTTTCACCGGATCGAGATCCCAGATGTCAGTGGCATATTCGTGGATCGTTCGATCACTCGAGAATTTCCCCATCCGAGCCGTATTGAGGATTGCCATCTCGGCCCACTTGGCTTTGTCCCTGAACGCGGTGTCAACCCTTTGTTGGGCATCACTGTAGGCACGGAAGTCAGGCAGACAGAGGAAGGGGTCACTGTAGACAAGATTGTCATGCAGCATGTTGAAGACACCATTGGGTTCGTCCGGTGTGAAAAAATTCGATCCCACCCAGTCAACGACGGCTTTGAGTTCCTCATCGGCAGCCAGATAATCCTGAGGATTGTATCCTTTCTTCCAAAGCGCGTTTACATCTTCAACTTCCATGCCGAAAATGAAGATGTTTTCCTTGCCGACCTCTTCTTCAATTTCCACATTGGCTCCATCGAGCGTACCGATGGTCAGAGCTCCATTGAGGGAGAGCTTCATGTTTCCAGTCCCGGAAGCCTCCTTGCCAGCTGTTGAAATCTGCTCCGAAAGGTCGGCTGCCGGGACAATGCGCTGTGCCAGCGAAACACGATAATTCGGGAGGAAGACAACCTTCAACTTGTCGTTGATACGATGGTCGGAGTTGATCTTGGCCCCGACGGCGTTAATGGCCTTGATAATGTTCTTTGCAAGATCGTATCCAGGGGCAGCCTTGGCTGCAAAAATGAAGACGCGAGGGGCAATATCAAGTGCCGGATTCTGGAGCAATCGACGATAGAGAGCCAGAATATGCAGTAAGTTCAGATGCTGGCGCTTGTACTCATGGAGACGTTTGATCTGGACGTCGAAAAGTGCCGAGGGGTTCACCTCCACGCCACAATCATTCTTGATGATACGGGCCAGATCAATCTTGTTGGCATGTTTGACAGCCATGAACTGCTTCTGGAATTCCGGATCTTTGGCAAAGGCTTCCAGACCTTTCAGCTCATCCAAGTTGCGTTCCCACCCCTTCCCTATCTTCGAACTGATCAGATCACTCAGGCGAGGATTACAGGCAAGCAACCAGCGGCGTGGCGTAATGCCATTCGTCTTGTTGTTGAATTTCTTGGGGAAGAGCGTGTCGAACTCTGGAAAGAGATCGCTCTTGAGCAGTTGAGTGTGCAGGGCGGCAACGCCGTTCACAGAGTGGCTGCCGACGACGGCAAGATTCGCCATGCGCACCATCTGATGATCACCTTCCTCGATCAGGGAAAGTTTACGCACTTTATCGATATCTCCGGGCCATTCTGCTTCGACTTCCTTGAGAAACTGCTTGTTGATTTCAAAAATAATCTGCAGATGACGCGGCAATACTTTCTGGAAGAGGCCGACGCTCCATTTTTCCAACGCTTCGGGAAGCAGCGTGTGATTCGTGTAGGCCATGGTCTTGGTGACGATCTCCCAAGCCTTGTCCCACGGGAGACCATATTCGTCCGTTAGGAGGCGTTGAAGCTCTACAACGGCAATCGAAGGGTGGGTGTCGTTCAGTTGAATGGCCACCTTCTCAGGGAAATCGTTCCAATCATCGTTGTTCTTACGGAAGCGACGGATAATGTCCTTCAAGGAGCAGGCTACGAAAAAATACTGCTGAATGAGACGCAGTTCCTTGCCGCTCTCGGTCTTGTCATTCGGATAGAGCACTTTGGAAACGGTCTCGCTGACATTCTTTTCCTTGACCGCCTCCTCGTAGCCGCCGCGATTGAAAGCCTCAAAATTGAATTCCTCGGTGGCTTTCGAGGCCCAGAGACGCAGGTAGTTCACTGTGTTTGTTCCATATCCAGGAATCGGAATGTCATAGGGAACACCGGTGATCTTCTTGGTGTGGGTCCATTTGGTGACATAATTTCCTACATCGTCGAAGATGTTTTCAACCTGACCATAGAGTTGGATATCGGTGGCATGCTCTGGGCGGACTATCTCCCATGGGGTGCCGTATTTCATCCAATCATCAGGAAGCTCGACCTGATAACCATTTCGGAATTCCTGCTTAAAGAGGCCATACTGATAATGGATGCCATACCCGATGGCCGGCAAATCGAGCGTCGCCAAGGAGTCGAGGAAACAGGCGGCCAGACGTCCAAGACCGCCATTACCGAGCCCCATGTCGTATTCCTCACCACGGAGCACCTCAAGATCCAGACCGAGTTCCTTGATCGCCTGCACCATGTTTTGGAAAACTCCGGCACTGTAAAAGGTGTTGATGTAGAGACGCCCCATCAAGAACTCCAGAGAGAAATAATAAAGTCTCTTGGTATTGATGGCATCATGCTTGCCCTGCGTGGCGATCATCCGCTCGATGACGATACACTGGACTGCCTTGACGGTAGCCTGCCACCAATCCCCTTTGGAAGCGGTCTTGGGATCACGGGCCATGCCAAACTTGAGCTGACTTTGAATCAGAGCCTTCAGGCCGGAAACAGAGGTATCGATGGAGGAGTGGAATTCGGAGGGTGAGGTCATCGGTAATTAAAAGAGGTAAAGGAGAATCTGTTGTGGTATGGCCTTTTTGAGAAGCAAACTCCGTTCCAACATCCAAAAATTTGATTGTCCACTTCCAAGTTGTGACATTTTTGCCATGATGTGGTGAAACCAATCGAGCTACACCGTCTTTATCGATATCATCTACCGCATGAGCAATCCCGCATCAATCTCAGGGAATGTTCATCAGAAACCAAAGCTTCTACTCTTTGATTTTGACGGAACATTGGCCGACACCAGAACCATCGCCCACGGGATACTCAATGATATGTCCCTGGAATTCGGCTTCAGAGAACTGCCACTTGATCAGCTCGAAGAGGCCCGAAGGATGAGCACCCGTGATTTTATCCGTCATCTGGGCATCAGCAGATGGCGTGTTCCCTCAATCGCTCGCCGGGGACTTCAACTTCTGCACGAGCGCATCCATCTTATTGAACCAATTTCCGGCATGCCGGAAACCCTCACTTTTCTTCAAGAGAGGGGAGTACGCATGGCCATCCTTACTTCCAATTCGCAGGCGAATGTGGAGGCTTTTCTCAGTCGCCACAATCTCCTCTATTTCGAATTTGTCAGATCATCCTCCAAGTTGTTTGGAAAAGGGCGCGAAATTAAACGGATCCTGCGTAAAGAAAAGCTCTCACCCGGGGAAATACTTTATATCGGCGATGAAACCCGTGACATCGAGGCAGCCAAGGTGACTGGACTTCCCATGGCAGCCGTCACCTGGGGGTATAATTCAGTTGAGGCTCTCCATGCGCTTAATCCGGAGCATCTCATCCACTCGCCCTCTGATCTCCTGAATCTTCATCTCCAACTTACCCGGCCATGAAGAACACCATCACCCGCACTCGACTCGATCAGCATCTGCATGAGGCGGGATATTTTGATTCCCGAGAAAAGGCTCAACGCGCCATCCTCGCCGGACAGGTCACCGTGGCTGGTCAGATCGCTGATAAGCCTGGCACGAAAATCAATCCTGAAAGTGAAATTCTGATCACCGGGCGCGATCGCTATGTCGGCAGGGGTGGTCATAAACTCGAAGGGGCGCTCACGGGCTTCGGAATTGATCCGACTGGAATGTCGTGTCTTGATCTCGGCTCCTCTACGGGTGGATTCACAGACTGCCTGTTGCAACACTGGGCGGCTCATGTGACGGCAGTCGATGTCGGGAGGGGACAACTGGCTTGGTCGTTGCGTCAAGATCCTCGGGTCGAAGTCCGCGAAGGCATCAATGCGCGCTATCTTACACCAAGTGATTTCACCCGCAGATTTGACCTGATCGTGGGAGACCTCAGTTTTATTTCATTGACTAAGATCCTCCCTGCCGCGTTTGAGTTACTGAATCCCGAGGGATGCATGATTGTCCTCATTAAACCACAGTTTGAACTCTCCCGCCCAGAAATCGGCAAGGGTGGCATTGTGCGCGACACCTCGGCCCGTCAGCGTGCCGTCGAGTCGATACGCTCCTGGGTGATCTCAGCGGGCCACCGTTTTGATCAGGTCATTGAATCCCCTCTCCCTGGCACATCTGGCAATATAGAGTTTCTTGCCCTTCTTCGTCGGGGTGACGCAACATCGGCTATTCCCAATCCTCTTACATGATCAACACACCACCCAAGGTCATTGGAGTGATCGCCCACGCGGGGAAGGAGGGTGCTGCACCCGTAGTGCGTGCAGTCGTTTCAGAACTCAGGAGGCGCAACGTTCCCTTTTTCCTGGAAAAGATGACCGCTTCCCTGATTGGAGAGCTATCATCGCACGACGAGTCCTATCTGGCGGAACACTCTGATCTCCTGCTCGTCCTGGGGGGAGATGGTAGCATCCTGAGAGCACTTCATCGATCGGGAGGTCATATCCGTCCTATTTTCGGGATTAATATCGGCTCGCTGGGATTCCTTACCTGCCTTGGTTCCAATGAATATCTCCGTGCAGTCGAGTCGGTCGTCACTGGCAATTATTTGTTAAGTTCCCGCAGCCTGCTGGATCTGGAAATTTCTGGCTCTGAGGGAGTTATTCCGCTCGAACGCGCTCTCAATGATGTCACCATCAGTCGCGGTGAACGCTCCCAGCTTGTCAAACTTCAGATATCCGTTGATGGAGCATCGCTGACCGAATATCACGCCGATGGATTGATCGTGGCCACACCCACCGGTTCGACTGCTTACTCCTTGGCGGCAGGAGGTCCCATTCTCATGCCGGATAGCGGGGCACTTGTCATCACACCCATTTGCCCACATGTCCTGAGTAATCGCTCCTTGGTTATTTCTGATAAGAGTGAAGTGGTCATCTCTTCCACCGTAAATCAGCATGTTTTTGTGACAATCGATGGCCGCACCCCCCATGCGCTCAGCCCTTCCCAAAAAGTGATCCTCCGTCTCTCTCCACAGACACTGCCACTTGCCATGATGCCGGAATCAACATTCCCTGACATCCTGCGGCAGAAACTCAAATGGACAGGGAGTAATATCTGAACCCATGAGCCTTCTTTCCACTTCGCTGCACTGCACAGACATTCATCTGAAGCTACGCGCCACCGATCACAGGGATGCCTTGGAAGAATTGCTCTCGGGTCTACGCAGTGACAACCGCGTCAGAGATTGGGAAAAATTGCGCACTTCTCTGCTCTCCAATTCCGATAACGAGATCTTCAAGGAATGTCCCGGTACGCTCTTCCTCCATCATGGACGCACGGAAAGCGTCAATACGCTTGTGCTGGCAGCAGGGCGTAGCACGATCGGCTTTTCTTCCGAATCAGAGGAAAAGAAGACGCGGTTGATCTTTTTGGCAGCAATTCCGGAAGCCATGAATAATGAGTATCTCAGGATCCTGGGAGCGATTTCGCGGGTCTGCCGTGAGGAGGAGACTCTGAAACTTCTCCTGAATGCGGAGTCCTGTGACGCCTTTCTATTAGCCCTGGAAAAAGGATGCCGCCAATGAGCACTTCTCCTTCAGTGATACCCCCACCCCTCCTTGATGTCCGGGACCTTAGGGTTCATTTCCCTATTTATTCCGGCCTCCTGCGCAGGAAAACAGGAGTTTTTAAAGCCGTGGACGGAGTCAGCTTCACGGTACAGGCGGGGAAGACAGTGGGCCTTGTGGGTGAAAGCGGCAGTGGTAAAACAACCATTGGCAGAACCTTGGTCAAACTGATCCAGGCAACGTCCGGTGAGGCTCTCTGGGAAGGAGAAGATATTCTTCCGATGAGCGAAAAGAATTTTTTTCATCTTCGACGTCGCATTCAATACATCTTCCAAGATCCTTTTGGTTCGCTTAATCCCAGAATGACCGTCGGAAGTATTATCGGCGAAGCTCTTGAAATCCATTTCCCTGAACTAGATTCCGAGGAACGTGATGCTCGGGTCGATTCCCTGTTAAAACGCGTTGGACTAAAATCTGAAATGATGCGCCGCTTTCCCCATGAATTTAGCGGAGGCCAGCGCCAGCGCATCGGGATAGCCCGTGCCCTTGCCGTTGAACCAGAACTGCTGATCTGTGATGAACCAGTCAGCGCGCTGGATGTCAGCGTCCAGGCGCAAATCGTCAATCTTCTTCAGGATCTCCAGGAAGAGTTGGGCGTCGCTCTTCTGTTCATTGCCCATGATCTGGCCGTTGTGGAGCATATCAGTGATTCGGTACTTGTCCTTCATCATGGTAAAATCGTGGAGTCAGGGCCCTCCCAAGAGGTACTGGAGAATCCCCGGGATTCTTACACCCGTGAACTTCTGGCGGCAGTTCCCCGACTGGACTGACTGAAGGCTATTAGACTGAAGACTGTTAGACTTTTAGCCAGAGACGAACCCAAAGATAGCCCCATCATGAATGCAGCCGCTCCCTATCCCCTTCCCTCTCTTAACTAATAGCCCTCAGACTAAACCCCTTCAGCCTTTTTTTATGAATACCCTGACCCTTTCCCGAAAATTTCAATCCATGAACAAGCTCCTGCTGGCGCTCATGGTCGCTCTCTGTCTCTTTGGGATTTACGCGATCTACAGCGCCACCTGGATGAGGGATGTCCCATTTTTTACAAGTCAGATTCGTTGGCTTTTTATCTGCCTACCCATCTATTTTGTCGTCGCCTTCAATGACTACCGATGGGTTCGATACGGAGCGATACCAATCTATGTCATCAGCGTTATCCTGCTCATCCTTGTTTTTTTTATCGGAGTGAAAGTCTTTGGTGCGCGCAGCTGGCTTAATCTGGGTTTTGGTAATTTTCAACCCTCTCAGATGGCCATATTCGGCGGTGTCCTGCTCTTCGCCCTCTTTCTCAGTGAATCCTCGGGAATGCATTCCGCTCTGCGAATTTTGATCTGTCTTGGTTTTCTCGCCGTTCCGTGTGTGCTGATCCTGATTCAGCCCTACTTGGGAGGCACCCTTGTCTGGCTTCCAGTCCTCTTTGCCATGCTTTATGTCGGTGGAGTACAGGTTCGTTATTTAGCAACACTGCTTCTCCTCGGCATCGCTCTCATCCCGGTTGTCGTAAATTTCGGGCTGAAACCTTATCAAAAAGATCGAATTTTGATCTTCCTGGATCCTTCTCTTGATCCAAAGGGGGCCGGATGGACCATCAACCAGTCACTCAATGCCATTGGCAGCGCCGGATTCTGGGGCAAGGGATTCAAGGCTCACAATACACTCAACGAACTTGGCTACCTTCCCAGCACCATCGTCCACACCGATTTCATCTACTCTGTGTTTGGTGAACAGCATGGATTTTTAGGTGCCCTGCTCCTGATACCAGCCTTTGCCATCCTCCTGCTCCTTGGCCTCTATATTGCCTCGAAGGCTAGAGATCAGCTTGGTCGCTTGCTCGCCGTTGGCATTGTCATGCTGCTTTTTACCCATGTTTTCATGAATATCGGCATGACCGTGGCCGTCACGCCGATCACCGGACTACCACTTCCGATGGTGAGCTATGGGGGCTCCTTCCTTCTTATCACGATTTCTTGTCTCGGACTGCTCCAGAGCGTCTGGATTCACCGCAAAACCATTTCTTAATCCTCTTCTACGCATGCGCATTCTTTCCGGAATTCAGCCGACTGGCCTTCCCCATCTGGGCAACTACTTCGGCATGATGAAGCCTGCCATCGAGCTTCAGGAAAAGGGCGAAGCCCTCTACTTTGTTGCCGATCTCCACGCCCTCACCACGGTTCGTGATCCCGAGGCGCTTCGCCGCAATACCCTTGAGATCGCGATGGACTTCCTTGCCTGCGGTCTCGATCCAGGGAAAGCCTGCCTTTTCCGGCAGAGTGATATCGCCTGTGTTGCAGAGCTCTCCTGGATTCTCTCCACAGTGACTCCGATGGGCCTCCTGGAACGATGTCACTCCTACAAGGACAAGCTTGCGAAGGGGATTCACTCCTCGCTCGGTCTCTTCAGCTATCCTGTCCTCATGGCCGCGGACATCCTCGCCTACGACAGTGATGTTGTTCCCGTGGGCAAAGATCAGAAACAGCATCTGGAAGTCACCCGCGACATCGCAATCAAGATCAACGAACTTTACGGGCCGGTCTTCAAACTTCCCGAACCGATCATTCGTGATGAATCCTCCGCAATTCTCGGAACCGATGGTGCCAAAATGAGTAAAAGTTATGGCAATACGGTGGAACTGTTTTTGGAAGAGGCTCCCTTGAAAAAGAAAATCATGGGTATTCAGACTGACTCTACACCCGTCGAATCTCCAAAACCAATCGAAGGATCGGCCATCCTGGGCATCTATCGCCATGTCGCCTCACCCAGCGACTACGCAGCGATGGAGGCTGAATTTCTCGCAGGAGGCACAGGATATGGTGAATTCAAGAAACGCCTTTTTGGTGCTGTCTGGGAATACTTCTCTCCGATGCGCGAAGAGCGCAGACGTTTTGCTTCAGACCCCGGAGAAGTGAACCGGTTTCTTCGCAATGGCGCGGAGCGAGCGGCAGCCATCAGTCATCCTGTGATGGAACGCCTTCGCCGAGCCATCGGATTGATTTAAGAAAACAGGATGAATTACCTTGCGCACGAGTAAGGTCCTGATACTTTCTAACCTCTTGACGCGGGGTGGAGCAGCCCGGTAGCTCGTCAGGCTCATAACCTGAAGGTCGTAGGTTCAAATCCTACCCCCGCCACCACTTTAATTACCCGTAGAAGCAGATAATAAAAGCCTCTACGGGTTTTTTTCTGAAATCCCCTGCCCCTTCTGCTCTCTTGCCATTTGGCTGGTTCCCGCCTCTTATTTGTTTAAAATCCAGTTAAATTTTAAAGGAGACTCTCGTTGGATTCTCTTTTGAAATTGTGGAAGATTTATAGCCCATTGTTCCTAGCCTTATAGGTTGGACGATGTACGGGATAAGAGCCGGCGTTTGCGATTGCGGGACCAAGCCCCAAATCCAAGCAGCGTAAGCGCGCCAAGGCCCAAGAGGGCATCCACGGATGGTTCCGGAACCATGGTGACTGTCAGGTCACCGCTGCCTGGATCGAAAATCCAGTTATAGGTGTTCTCACTGAGCTTCCAGAGACCCCCGTTAAGGGTGAACCAACTGGCTCCCAGGGACACCTGATCAAAGTTGCCGGAAGTCGAACGCACCCCAAAGAGATTAAAAATTCCAACCGAGGGCGAGTTATCCACAAGTTTAAGGATACCATTGTAGGTCAAAGTACCCGAGATGTTGAGGGCATCGTAGTCGGTACCGGCAACGCTATTCGTGCTTAATCCGGGGTTGAGAGTCAGCGTGGTCACCGCATTGGATCCGAAGATCAGGCTGCCAGCGAAGGAAATCAAACCACGGTTGACTCCGCTACCGGGAGTGAGATTGCCGCTGATGATAGCATCGCCTCCGATGGTGCCGGAACCTCCAAGCAGGGCACCCTCGTTGACGGTGAGAGTTCCCAAACCGGTGGCTGATCCTGCAGTATTGCCGACTAGTAGGGTTCCCGCCAAGACCGTTGTCGGCCCAGTGTAGCTGTTGCTACCCGTCAGGATGGTGGTGCCGCTGCCGAGCAGGTTAACGCTGCCCGGGCCCGTGATGGAACTGGTCAATGTGTAGGTATTGGCCTGGTTGAAGTTGATCGTGCCTGTTCCATTGCCGAAGGTGATGCTGGGAGTAATAAGGGCATTGGAGGCGATGTTATCAGTGCCTCCGAAGGTTCCGAAGTTCAGTGTTCCAACGGAGCTGGAGTTTAGGGCAATCGTCACGCCTGCATCAGCCACCACGACTCCTGACCCCAGGATATTGAGGGTGCCCGTGCCGGAGTTTCCAACCAGCACGGTTCCGCTGTTGCTCCACAGGGAGCCATTCACACTCACCGTTCCCGTGGAGCCGGGATCCTCATCNNCCGCCCAAGGCAGCGATTCCGATCGTGCTGGGCAGATTATTCGTGAAGGTGAAAGTGGTTCCCGTGGCATCAATACCGAAGATGGAGCCGATTTCGAGTCCGCTATTGGGGCTGCCGATTGCCAGATTGTTAAGCAGGGTGGTGATATCATTCGTCGTAAATGGGTTTACTGCCGTAGTGCCGACATTGAAGCCGATTGTGGCGTTGCTCCGGACGGTGAGATTTGAGGCCGTCCATTGAGTGTTATCCCCGTTGTAGAGAGAGTATTTGTTGGCAAATTCCAGAGTGCCGGCAGACACCGTTGTGGGCCCCGTGTAGCTGTTGCTGCCTGAAAGGATCGTGGTGCCGCTGCCAAGCTGGTTCAAGGTTCCTGGCCCCGTGATCGAACTGGTGAGCATTGCTGTATTAGCTTGGTTGAAGTTGATCGTACCTGTACCGCTGCCAAAGGTAAGGCTGGGAGTAATAAGGGAATTCGAAGCCACGCTATCGGTGCCACCGGGTGTGCCGAAATTCAGAGTACCCACAGAGCCGGAGTTGCTCGCAATGACCAGATTAGCTGCTGCAATCGCTCCCCCATTCGCCACGGTCAACGTGCCCTGACCGGAGTAACCGATCGTCAAAGTACCGGAATTGCTCCAAAGCGAATTGCTTCCCGTGACTAGCACCGAATTATTGGAAGAATTTGTCGTATAACCAATGACTCCCCCATAAGCAAGCATCCCATTGATAACCGTACCTCCTTCGGAAACAACCATGCTGTTACTACTCCCATAGT
>DKEN01000102.1:27939-28292 GCA_002452515.1 Spartobacteria bacterium UBA6821
AGTCGTGAGAAGAGAATTGCTCCCGGAGACGAGCATCGTGTTATTGGAAGAATTCGCGCCGAGAGAAACAGATGATCCATCTGATACTTCACCTCCATTGGCGACTACCACGCTGTTACTACTGCCGCCTACTCCCACCACAAGTTGAGAATAGCGGTTGCTCCAGAGGGAATTATTCCCTGTCACCAGCACCGAATTGTTTGAAGAGGAACTGTTGTAACCAAGATAATCTGAATAGTCGGCCACGACACCCCCATTGCTAATAACCAGACTATTGCCACTCCCGTTGTAACCGACCGAGAGTGTGGAGTTGCTCCATGTCGAGCCAGTACCTGTCACCAACGCCGTGTTAT
>DKEN01000102.1:28316-28542 GCA_002452515.1 Spartobacteria bacterium UBA6821
TGTTATTGGACGAATTCGTCGTATAACCGATGTAGCCATTTAAATCTATTGCTGATCCCGCATTGCTAATCACAAGACTATTGCTACTCCCATCGTATCCCACAGTAAGCGCACCGGAGTTGCTCCAGAGTGAGCTGGTGCCCGTCACCAATGCCGTGTTATTCGAGGCATTCGTCGTGTAGCCGATGTTGCCATTGAAATCCTTTACCGATCCCGCATTGCTGAT
>DKEN01000134.1 GCA_002452515.1 Spartobacteria bacterium UBA6821
TCGCTCCAGTGATTGGTTGGGCATGTGCTAGTGTTACAGTTTTAGAATCCTTCATTTCGAATAAAGGCACTAGAATTTCTATCACGCAATCCAGTGATAATAAGATAAAGGCTTCCTATTCCCATGGCTAGGCAAAGCCAAGTGCCATACCGTCTTTCGCTCTCAATCCTATCGTTGTATGCAGAGATAACGAGTGCGTCTTGTCCTGCAATCTTCATTGTCAGAAACTCGTGGAACGGCAGGATCATCAAGTTGCGATGTGGCGATCCTGCCTCAGAACTGGGAACTCCCAGCGTCACTGGGACGCCAGGTCCGAGAAGTCCAACTACCTCTTGGTTAAATTTTGAAGGGTAAAAGTGTCTAAAGCAACGAAAACGGTATGGCTGATCAGAAAGTCTAATTTCGAGATAATCATGGTTCTTACCTATCACCCTAGCTTCAGTTACTGTCCCTGTAAATTGAGTAAGATCGCTGTTGTTTAAGGAGGGCTCGTTCAACAAATGAAAGGTTAAAACAAATGTGATCCCAAGCACGAATACTCCTTGAGTAATCAACCCTATTGGAGTGGGTTTTCTATAGTTCATTTATGCCCAACTAGAAATAGACGAAAGTGGTGTTCGTCTATTCCGTGATTCATCTCTCATAGGCGCAGGAAGTTTCGATGCTGCAAAAGGCGTCGCGAGGGAAGGCGTAGTATTCCTACGCCGACCGAGCAGCAATGCTGTGCAGCGCCAATACCGGGCCGTGGGAACGGCCGGGATAGCCTACACGAAGTGTAGCCCTTTAGGGCGAGACGAGCGGGAGCGAGCGAGGCAAAAAGCACAAGCCGCTACTTTTCTTTCGGGGCTTCGACTAGCTTACTCACCGCAATCTCATTCAGCGTCACTGGATTCTGTTTCAGAAGCTCGGTAAGATACGCCTTGCTGATCGCTTGGGCGCGTTCTTTGCGAAGCTCATTGGTCAGCGGGACTTTGACCTCGTCAAGGGAGGCAATGTAGGGCTCTTTGGTCTCGATAAGCTTGATGATGTGCCATCCGTCGGTAGTGCGGATCGCCTCCGTAACCGATCCCTTGGAGAGCGTGATCACACGCGCTTTGATCTCGGGCTGGATCTGATTTTCAGCCAACCAGCCAAGATCGCCACCACGCGCGGCACTGGCAGCCTCATCGCTCTGGGTTTTGGCCAGACCTGCAAAATCGGCACTCTTGAGTGCCTTTTGCACGGCATCGAGCTTGGACTGGGCCTTTTCATCGGTTGCCTTGTCCGAACCCTTCGGGTCGGCAATATAGATCTGGGAAACGTGATACTGCTTGGGAACCTGAAGGGCGTTGTTCTTCTTGAGCAGATCGTAGGCGGCCTGAAGATCGGCATCGGAGGGATAGTCGGCTGGCGGTGTGGCCAGGGCTTGAAGATAAGTCTGAGTCACGGCCTGTTGACGGAGACGCTCAAGCTGGGCTGCAACCTGCGGCTGCTGTTCCCATTTCTTGGCCACAGCCTCTTTATAGACAAGCTGCTGGACGATGAAGCTACGGACGAGTTCATTCAGCGCCGCCGGATCATGGGCGAGTGCGAGCTGGTCCCGCACGGGAAGATTGGCAAGCAGGGGCTTGATGTCATCGGCACGGACTTCGCTGTCACCAACCTTGGCAATGATGGCGGTATCATCGGAAGCCGTGGCAGCACGAGTCGAGAAGGGTAGGGTGAGGCTCGCCAGACTGAGGGCGAGAAGGGAGGTGAGTTTCAGGGTCATGGGTTGATTAGGTTAAAGGTGGAAAAGTGTAAGGTGGGAAGGTTTGAGACTTTTTACTTTCGCACCTTCCTGCTTTTTACTGCTTTGGCTGGTTATCGTCGTGTTTGATGGTCTGGTCGGTGAGTTTGTTTTGATAGTCTTGCACAAGATTTTGGAATTTCACCTTGGTAATACCGACGAACGGCTCACGGGCGGCAATCGCAGTACCAAGTCCGAAATTGGCATAACGATCCAGCACCTCGTTGGCAAGACGGTACATCTCGGCATTCTTGACCTGCTGGTCGGCGATACGGCGATCTAGCAGGATGATCTTGGAAGCCAGTTCGGCCCGCTTTCCTTCGGTCTGCTTGGCATAATCAGCCAGTTTCGCATAGCCGTATTTCCACTTACCCAGTGAGTCACTGAGGTGGGCAATCAGTTGGTCATCGGTGGCAAGTTTCTCCTTCTGATCGGCAATCGTCTGATCGTCGGCATGCTTCTGCGCGGTTGTCTTCTTGGTCAGATCGTCAAGCTGTCCCTGCAAATCCTTGATCTTATCCTCGTCATCCGACTGCGCGGCCTGGGCGATGGCGAGCTTCGCATTGGAATCGCGGAGTTGAATCATGGTGTTGCGCAGAGCCTCGCGCATTTTCTGTTCTGCAGGAGTCAGCTTGTCGGCAGCCCTGAGCGGGACTACTGAAAGCAGGAGGGCAAGCAGGGCAAATGTAAAGGACTGCAGGGTGAATCTCATGGTCATGATCGGTGAGTTAGAAACGGGAATTAATGTCAACCTGGAGGATGTCGCACTTAAATTGAGGTCCGGCAATACCCGTGGCATTCATCCAGCGGGCCCCGATGAAGACATTCTTGGAGAGAGCCAGATTGCCGCCAACGGCGAAGCCCTTTAGGTTGGTGCCACCAAGTCCAAAGTCAGCATCACAGAATCCGTCGATCACGGCATCCGACTCAACATAGCGATAACTGACGCCGAAATCCCAGTCCCAGCGCTTCTGCAGGGTACCCGATCCAACCTTGATCTGGCCGATCCAGGCGGTATTGCCACCACCGTATCCGGAGCCGTTGGAGCCGGGGTTGTTAATCGGCCCAGGTAGATTGGCGGGACCACTGTTCACGATGCTGTTGTAATTCCAAGCCAAGTTCTGATCCCACTCTCCGGAGAGGGAGATGACAAAGGGCTCCCAGTGTTTGTAATCAAGACGGCCATTGGCCGAGAGCACATGGAACGGGGTGGCGAGGCCGAAATACTGGTACTGGTTGATCGTGCCAAAGTTGTTGTCGACCGTCGACGGGATGTCACGCAGTGCCATGTAGGTATTTCCCTTCTGGGCAAACGATGGACGACTGTCGTCAGTGCTGAACTGATCAGCGGCACTATAGGCGACCTGCGGAGCGGAAACTTGCCCCTCGACGTTCTGGAAGTAGTAGTAGCCGACAGCCCCCTTGAAGGAGAGGTCCTTGGTGATCTTCCAGTCGATACCTCCCTGGGCCGCATAGAGATACTTGTCGTCGCTCGCGTATTTCGGCTGGTTCACCGAGGAGAAATTCAGATCCGTATTGTAGATCGGAAAGAGTCCGCCGTTGAAGAAAGGAGTGAAGCCCTTGAGCACCTTGTAGCGTCCCTGCAAAGCGATACCGTCGAAGCCGATGTCATTGGCCCACATGATCGTGGTGGGGGTGAAAAATGGATTGTCAAAACGACCGAAAGTGATCGCGGCCAGTTTATCGGGATCGTCACCAAATTCATACTTGAGGAAGGCACGGTCGAGCCAGATCGCATAGTCACTGAAGTTGCCCCCCTGCTGTCCGTAGGTCCCTGTGCTGCCAAGCGTCTGACTCTCCGTGACTGGCGATCCATTCTGACCCGTTCCAATGCGGAAGCCAGAAGTGAAGTTCTCTCCCAGATTCATGTCGGCTCCGAAACGGAAGCGAAGCCTCAGACGGTCGCGATTCTGTGTGGTGTTGTAGGTCGGAGGATTGAGAGGAGGAGTCTGCGTCCCTTGAAACTGGGACACATTGAAAGGAGATCCCGTGTTGATCGCATTAAAGTTGAGGGTGTCAACCGTATCACTCGCGTTATTAGCTGGATAGTAATCCCCCTCATACCGAAAGCGGAAATCAGAGAAGGGGCGGAAGTCTTTCAACCAGGAGGGATAATTGGGGGTCGCCCATCCCTCGCTCTGCGCTGCGGCGAGGACATCCTGCTTGATCTCGTTCCTCATCTCGGTCTTCACGATTTCAGGAACATAGGAAACGCTGACCGCATCATCGGAAGCGGGAGGGGCTGCTGCTTCCATGGCTGCCTGTTGGGCCGCGGCAGCCTGCTGCGCGGCCTGCTGCGTCACAGCGGCCTGCTGGGCTGCAACCTTGGCGTCATTCTGCGCCTGCTTGATCAGATCACCGGCATCTTCCTTGGTGAGGATCCCGCGCTGCACAAGACGGTTGATCAGATTCAGGGTGACATTCTCGGAGGGAGGCACCGGCGGCGGGGCGCTGGCAGCCATCTTGTCGGCAGGCTCGGCAAGATTGGGAGGCTCATCCACGGGAAGCGGAGCGAGTGGCTTGGCACTTGCAGCGGCAGGCGTTGCCTTGGGGAGCGGAGCAGTCGCATTCGTTGAAGTGGCATTTGCCGCAGGAGATGACGAAGGAGTTGGGGACTTGGCAGGGGTGCCGGAGGAACCCACCGCATCCGCAGCGGCCAGCAGATCGGCTGCCGTCGGGGCACTCGGTGCGGTTTGGGACTGGGCTGGTGCAGGATTAGCTGCGCTGCCGTCCTGGGGATCGGAAGCAAAAAGCGAATCGGCAGCCAGAAGTCGCACGGAAGAGAGGGCCAGCACAATGGCTCCGGCCAGCAGACTGCTCAGAGGCCATGGTCTCTTCAGGGTGATCGGGTAATCGTTCATCATCATCTTAAGTCGGGTAAAAGGCAGTTGTCAGGTAGTAGCGAGATCGCGTCAGTTCGGGCGGCGGGCGTTGAATTTCATCACGATCGGCATCGGCATTCCCTCGGGTGGAGCATCAGGAAGGGTGATATCGGAGAAGGCCTCATTTCTGATCGTATTATCCAGGGCGGGATCTCCGGTGGAATGTCCCAGCGTTACTTTGGTAATGCGGCCCGTGGCATCGGCCCAGATCCGCACCGTGACATTGTTCATGACGGCACTCCGGGTTTTCTTGTTGGTACGCAGCACATCAGCAACACGTGACTGCACCTGTCCGGCATAAAATCCATACTTGCTGCTGCGACCGTTGCCATTACCACCAAATCCATTGCCCATGCCGCCGCCATTGCCCACACCGAGTCCCGAGGGACCATCCCCCTTGAGACTCGTCTGGATGGGAGCGGGCTCGGGAGCCTTGTCAGGTGGCTTCTCGGTGGGAGCTACCTCTTTCTGAAATTCCTCCTTGGG
>DKEN01000041.1 GCA_002452515.1 Spartobacteria bacterium UBA6821
AGGGCGTCAACCAGATTCAGGTGAATGAAAAGTCCGGCCTGACCTTTGCGCGCGGGCTGCGGTCCATTTTGCGGCATGATCCGGATGTGATTTTGATCGGCGAAATCCGTGACGCCGAGACGGCGCAAATCGCGGTGCAGGCGTCGCTGACCGGCCACCTGGTGTTTTCCACGCTGCACACCAATGACGCCCCCGGTGCCGTGGCCCGACTTGTCGACATCGGTGTCCCCCCCTTCCTCGTCTCCAGCGCCGTGCGCGCGGTCATGGCCCAGCGACTTGTGCGTAAACTTTGTTCCAACTGCAAGCAGCCGGGAGAACTCACGGAATACGAGGCCCGCTCCCTGAACCTCGATCCGGCTCAGATCGCCAAGGCGACACCGATGAAACCCATCGGCTGCGAAAAGTGTCGCGGGAAAGGATTCCGCGGACGACTCGGCATCTTTGAAATCATGGTGGCCGACGATGAGATCCGCCAGATGATCAATCACAGCGCCACCACCCTTCAACTCCGCCAGCGCACCCGGGAACTCGGAATGCGTACCCTGCGCGAAGATGGCATCCGCAAGGTACTCGCCGGCATGACAACCGCCGAAGAAGTCATCTCCAGCACCATGGGAGACGATCACTAGGATCACACAATGAATCCCCACCAGGTCATAGACATCTTCAAGCGGAACGCCATTCTCGATGAGGCGACCGCGGACGAGCTTCTCAACGAAGCCATCAACAGCGGCCATTCCATCGATGATATCATGGCGGATCAGGGGATCATCTCCCCTGAAGTCTTCGCCCAGGCCATCGCCAACGAACTCGGGGTCGATGCGGTTGATCTCTCGACTTTCGAACCGGTTCCGGCACTGCTCCATCTCGTGCCATCCGGCATGGCCCGACTTCACGAGGTTTTCCCTGTCACCGCATCCGGCAACGTCATCACCGTGGCACTGGCCAACCCCCTCGACACTCAGGCTCTTGACGATCTCCGCTTCACCCTCAACCGTGAAATCACGCAGGTGGTCGCCCCCCGTCTGCAGGTCGAGGAACTCATCAAAAAATACTATGGTGACGAGGAGACCTCCATGGAGGATGTGCTCAAGCAGCTTGACGACACCACGGTCACCGAAGTTCTGGAAGATAACGAGGAATTTAACGCAGCGGCAGCAGCGGCAGAGGCCAACGCTACTCCGATCATCCGTTATGTCGATCTGATCCTGGATCGCGCCGTTCAGGCCCAGGCGAGTGATATTCACTTCGAGCCCTTCGAAAAAGAGTTCAAGATCCGCTACCGTGTCGATGGAGCTTTGTACGAGATGGAACCCCCGCCGCGACACCTCGCCCTCCCGGTTATTTCCCGTATTAAGGTGCTGGCCAATCTGAACATCGCGGAACGGCGTGTCCCGCAGGATGGGCGCATTCAGAGGACAGTGGGCGGCAAGACCATCGATCTGCGTGTCTCCACACTCCCCACCCAGTTCGGCGAGAGCGTGGTGCTCCGTGTGCTGGATCGCAGCGCCGTCAAACTTGATCTCGAAACCCTCCAGATGCCCAAGGAGATCTACGAGTTCATTCTGGAAGTGATCGAGAAGCCGAACGGCATCTTTATTGTCACGGGACCTACCGGTTCTGGAAAAACGACCACGCTTTACGCCTGCCTCAACAAGATCAACACCATCGACTCCAAGCTCCTGACAGCCGAGGACCCTGTGGAATATGAAATCGACGGCATCATGCAGGTCCCCATCAACGATGCGATCGGCATGACCTTCTCCCGGGTGCTCAGGGCCTTCCTCCGTCAAGATCCCGATCGCATCATGATCGGGGAAACGCGAGATCTCGATACGGCCCAGATTGCCATCCAGGCATCACTCACGGGTCACCTGGTCTTCACAACACTGCACACGAACGATTCCACAGGAGCTGTTTCCCGACTCGTCGATATGGGCGTTGAGCCGTTCATGATCTCCGCCTCCCTGGAGGGTGTTCTCGCACAGCGACTCGTGCGCAGGATCTGTTCCAAGTGCAAAACGGCCTATGAGCCCCAGGAATCAGTCCTCTCGCAATTGGGCCTCTCCCTGTACGACATCGGTGACAAGACCTTCTACTTTGGAAAGGGATGCACCGAGTGCAATCACACCGGTTACAAGGGACGAAAAGGACTCTACGAACTCCTCAAACTCTCCGATCCCATCCGCATGATGATTAATGACCGCGCACCCGGCGTGGTGCTGCGTCAGAAGGCCATGGAACTCGGCATGTCGACCCTGCGAGCGGATGGTCTGCGCTGCATCTTCGATGGCATCACCACTATTGAGGAAGTCCTGAAGTACACCTAAAAAAGGTCGAAGGTCGAAGGTCGAAGGCTGAAAGATTCTCCCGCAGAGGCGCAGGGTCGCGGAGAGTGAAGGTTTGAAAATTGGAGGGAAACCTTTCGCTCGAATATTGTCTGCTCTGCGGTCTCGGCGTCTCAGCGCGATATATTCAGCATTTCCCTATTGCCTAAACTGGGGAAGTGCCTTGAGTGCTGCGAAATCCTCGGGAGAAATTGGCCCCCGTTCCTCATTGCGTCCGCGAAGTGGTGCTGCGTTGGTTGAGGAATGGACACGCCTGAGCCAGGACTGATTTAATGGTTTTTTGAGCAGTGCCAAGCGATTGGCCACGATCGTCGTCTCCGACTTGTCTCCCGTCGGGACCCCAGTGCCGACAAACCATCCCGCTAGAGCCATCGTCACACGCACCGCCGTCGAGCGGGTGTAATTGGTCATCAGGCAGTCAGGCGCGTCAGGAGCACTGACGGCCTTCCAGAGTGCCCGAAAGGTCTCCAGATTCCACATCTCGATATTGCGGGCCGGTGAATAAGGATCAAAGAAGATTGCCGATGGTGCCGGTGCTTTGAGATGCCCTTTTGCAGCCTCGTGAGAGAAATCACCACGATGAAGCACCCATCGGATATTCGGCAAGGGAGTGGCCTNNCCAGCACCTCCGTGGAAATTTCAAAACTATGGATTTCCACAGAGGAACTTGTCCGGCGAAAGGTTTCGATCGCCGTGATGGCATTGCCCGCCGGCCCAAGACCAATATCCCAGATCACAAAGGGAGCGACGTGTTTCCAGACCGTCACACGTTCCAGTAACTGTTGCTGTTGAACATGCAGTTCCAGGGCTTCCGTGCGCGGATTCGTCCCGATATGCATGGTCTCTCCATGGGCGAGTGAACGGATACTGCGTCCCCCTCCCCTGAGTTCCACGAGTTCAAAGCCACACGGCATCTGCATCGTGGAAGCTTAACATCCCGCGCAACCTCTTGGATACAAATTCACTGAACGGTGAAATCCAGTTAGCAGGCGCAGGGATTTTGAGGAGATAGCAAGGCGAGCAAACGCAGCCGCAGTTAATCCTACGGCAAGCGCAGGGTAAAGCCGCTTCCCGTCAATCCCCTGAAGCTCCATTTCGAAAAAAACCAGAAGTTTGGATGCCGGGCAAGGCGCTCAAGGGAAGGCGTAGAAAAGGCGCATGGGAATGCGGCTTAGTCATTCGAGGTACCAACCGACAAGTCCCCAGATCTTTTGATCCAGGATGCCTGATTGGGGACGATCGGCAGACAAAACCTACAGCCAGCGAAGACCAACGAAGCTCCCTGCCAGAATTTTTTAAGGCGCAGGGATTTTGAGGAGATAGCAAGGCGACCAAGCGCAGCCGTAGTCAATCCTACGGCAAGCGCAGGGCAACGCCGCTAGAACTCAAAATCCCCAGCCTTTAGGGATGGGTCATTTCGCGGGCGATAACCCACTGATCAAACTGCTCACCGGTCAGCAAGCCAAGAGCGATGGCAGCCTCCTTGAGGCTGGAATGCTCTTTGTGGGCTTTCTTGGCGATCTTGGCCGCGTTGTCGTAACCGATGTGGGGATTGAGCGCCGTGACCAGCATCAGCGAATTCTTCACATAGTCGTCGATTTTCTCGCGGTTGACCTCGATGCCGACAACGCAGTGCTCGGTGAAGGAGTGGGCGGAATCGGAGAGCAGGCGGACGGAGTGGAGGAAATTATGAATGATGACCGGTTTAAAGACATTCAGTTCAAAATTTCCCTGAGATGCTGCAATGCCGATGGCCGTGTCATTCCCCATCACCTGTACCGCGACCATGGTGACGGCTTCGCATTGGGTGGGATTGACCTTGCCTGGCATGATAGAGGAGCCGGGCTCATTCTCAGGCAAAGAGAGTTCACCAAGGCCGCAGCGCGGGCCTGATCCAAGCCAGCGAAGATCATTGGCGATCTTCATCAGGGATGTTGCAAGCGATTTCAGTGCTCCGCTGGCAAAGACGAATTCCCCATGGGAGGAGAGTGCAGCGAACTTGTTCGGAGCTGAAACAAAGGGAATACCTGTCAGTTTGGCGATATGGGCCGCAGCGGTTTCTCCGAATTTCGGATGGGCGTTAAGACCAGTTCCAACTGCTGTCCCACCGATCGCCAAGGACTGGAGTCCCGGCAGGCTCTCTGTGATTCGGATGAGGTCTGCATCGAGCATCGCCACATAACCGGAGAACTCCTGCCCAAGGGTCAGAGGAGTTGCATCTTGTAGATGCGTGCGGCCGATCTTGACGATGTCGGCGTATTCACGAGCCTTGAGATCGAGCGCCTTACGCAGTTCCTTTACCGCCGGAAGCAAGTGCTCCCTCACCACCGTGACCGCTGCAATGTTCATCGCAGTCGGGAAAGTGTCATTGGAGGACTGCGACATATTCACATCATCGTTCGGATGGATCGGCTTTTTGGAACCGAGGACTCCCCCGGCCAGTTCGATGGCACGGTTAGATATCACCTCGTTTGCATTCATGTTGCTCTGGGTGCCGCTGCCGGTCTGCCAGATGCGAAGTGGAAAATGATCATTCAGTTTCCCCGAGATCACTTCATCGGCAGCACGGGAAATCAGCTTGGCTTTTTCCTCAGAGAGTTTGCCCAAATCACGGTTGGCCAGCGCACAGGCTTTTTTGAGCTGCCCCAGGGCCTTGATGAGCTCAGGCGGCTTGGTATCGTTCCCAATGTCAAAGTGGATGAGGGAACGGGCCGTCTGTGCTCCATAATAACGGTCATGGGGAACCGGGATGGCCCCCATGCTGTCGGTTTCAGAACGATGGGTGGCAGGATCCGCAGGGGGAATGTCGTGACTCATTATTCGGGTAGCAGATCTGCAACCATTGCTTTTTCTTCCAGAAGTTCGGTGACACTCTGCTGGAACTTGACCTTACCGAAATCACCAAGATCGACACTTTGGACGATACTCGCACTGCCATCGCCTTTCGAACGGGTCGGGAAGGAACAGATCAGCCCCTTCTCGACACCATAGGAACCATCGGAGGCCAAGGCAACGCTGTGCCAGTCTTCGGCTGGCGTCACGGCTCGGAGCGTCTGGACAGTCTCGATCGCCGCATGGGCGGCTGATTTCGCCGAGGAGAGTCCACGGGCTGCGATGATCGCGGCTCCGCGCTGCTGAACACTCTTGATGAAATCCCCCTCAAGCCAGGCGCGCTCGGGGATGAACTTACTGACCGGTTCACCTTTGATTAAGGCATTTTCAAAATCAGGATACAGAGTGCTGGAGTGATTGCCCCAGATGGCAAGGTTGGTGACATCACGGTTATGTACACCGGCTTTCTCAGCAAGGGCGCTCTTGGCCCGGTTCTCATCAAGACGGGTCATGGCAAACCAGCGATCCGAGGGGATCGATTGAGCGTTGCTCATGGCAATCAGGCAGTTCGTATTGCAGGGATTACCAACCACAAGCACACGGACGTCATCAGCGGCATTGCGCTCGATGGCCTGCCCTTGTCCAACAAAAATCTGACCATTGATTCCAAGGAGATCTTTACGCTCCATGCCCGCTTTGCGAGGAACACTTCCGACAAGCAGCGCCCAGTTGGTCCCATCAAAACCTACATCAAGATCAGAGGTTGCCTCGATGGAGTCCAATAGAGGGAAAGCGCAGTCGTTCAGTTCCATGACAACTCCCTGGAGAGCTTTCATGCCAGGTTCGATCTCAATGAGCCGAAGCGCTATCGGCTGATCTGCTCCAAAAACCTGTCCTGATGCAATACGGGGGAGGAGGGAATATCCAATCTGTCCTGCCGCTCCGGTGATGGAAACAACGAGTGCTTTTTTCATAAGGGCACCAGCCTACTCGAAATAAATAAAGAAATAAAGGTATGAAATGAGAAAACCCGTTTTGCCAATTGGCAAAACGGGTTTTCTCGGGTGGGGGGAAACCCTAGAAAGAGATTAGAGAATCTCCTTGAAAGCCTTTCCTGGTGTGAAGCGCACGCTCTTGGAAGCCTTGATCTTGATCTTCTCGCCGGTCTTTGGGTTGATGCCGGTGCGGGCCTTGCGGTTGACCACCTTAAACGTTCCAAAACCAATCAACTGGAGCGACTTGCTCTTTTTGACATTGGATTTCACGCCGTCGATGACTGCTGCAACGACTTTTTCGGCATATGCCTTGCTGGTATCTTTGCCGAGGGTTTTCTGGACGGCTTCAACGAGTTGGAGTTTGCTGCTCATGGTTTTAATTTTGGGTTCTTAAGGGTTATGTGTTTGTGCCTTGTGACAGCCGTGATCCAAAGAAAAACTCAGCCTACCTGTCAACTCCCATTCTCGAATTCTTTTCAAAAAAATAATGCCATGAACAACGACCCCTCCGATCTCAAACATCCGGATCATCTTGATTACTTCGCGAAAATCGTGAACGAGCACCTTTCGCGCACACCCTCCGTGCCGGAAGATGCGTTCGTCGCTCCGGGCGCATTTCTCTTCGGAGATGTCAGCATCGGCACCCGTGCCAGCGTCTGGCCATACGCCTCACTCCGCGGGGATATCGCCCCTATCAGCATCGGGGAGGAGAGCAACGTGCAGGACAATGCCGTTATTCACGTCGGCACCAACCTTGGTGTCAAAGTTGGACGACGCGTCACAATAGGACACAGCGCAATCGTTCATGCATGCACCATCGGCGACGAGTCGCTGATCGGGATGGGGGCGATCATCCTAGACGGGACAGTGATCGGGGAACGCTGCCTGATCGGTGCGCATGCCACGGTGTTGATGAACAGCGTCATCCCTCCGGGGTCCATGGTCGTCGGTTCTCCGGGCCGGATCATCCGTACCCTCTCAGAGGAAGAGCAGTCAGGTCTCGGCATGTGGGCGGATCATTATCTCGTCCTTGCCGAAGCCTACAAAAAAAGAGGATTCATCCATCCCAATTTCAACGGGGTCTATTAACAAGATGCCCTTTTGCAGGAACTGCTGCATACTCAAACGATGAGCACCAAGGATGTCCTACCCGTCTCCATCAGAGCCGTCGTTCCAACAACCAATGGCTGCGCTCTTTTTCTCGGAAACACGGAAAAGGTTTTTGTCATCTACATGGATCCACTCGTCGGTAATGCGATTCAACGACTCACTCAGGGTGAAAAACACGAGCGCCCTCTCACCCATGATCTCATGGGCATGCTGCTCACAGGATTAGGAGCCAAGGTGGACCGCGTGGTCATCAACGACATCAAGGGATCCACCTACTACGGACGTATGATCGTGAGCGTGGAGAACGAACTCCAGCAGCGCAAGGTGCTCGAACTGGATGCCCGTCCCAGCGACTGCCTGGCCATGGCCTCACAACAGAATGCTCCGATCTACGTCACCCGCGACGTCTGGAATGAGGTTGAGGACATGTCTGAAGTCCTCAAAGGTATGGAAAGCCAAGGGAAGCAATCTTCAGAAGACAAACCTGAAAGCTGAACCAAGCCGGTGGGAAGCGGGGCGGTAGACTACGATGAAATCGTAGCCCGAAGGGCGGCACCGCTTGCCGGGAATACGTAGGCGTGGGAACGCCTCGGATAGACTGTGCAAAAGCACAGCCCAAAGAGCGAGCTGAGAAGGAACGAACGAGTCAAACAAGTGCCGTCAAATCTGAAGGCTGAGGATGCGTTCAGGGAGAATAAGGAACAACCTGGCTTCGCCGAACTCTGTTCTCTGACTTCTGCGCTTTCCTCTTAAATCCTCGGCACCGTGATGCCGCGCTGTTTCATGTATTTTCCGCCGCGATCAGCATAGCTTATCTCGCAGGGTTCCTCGGCACCGAAGAAGACAACCTGAGCCAGCCCTTCGTTCGCATAGATCTTCGCGGGAAGCGGGGTAGTGTTGGAAATTTCCAGGGTAACATGTCCCTCCCACTCCGGCTCGAAGGGGGTCACATTCACAATGATACCGCAGCGGGCATAGGTCGATTTTCCGACACAAATGGTCAGCACATCACGGGGAATCCGGAAGTATTCCACACTGCGTGCAAGGGCGAAGGAGTTGGGCGGAACAACACAGACGTCCGTCTTGATATCCACGAAAGATTTTTCGTCGAAGTCCTTCGGATCCACCATGGCGCTGTAGACATTGGTGAAGACCTTGAACTCGTCGGCAACCCGCAGATCATAGCCGTAACTGGACAGACCGTAACTGATCAGACTCTCTCCTTCATCAGTTCGCACCTGCTTTTCCACGAAGGGCTCTATCATCCCGTGTTCCAACGACATTTTACGAATCCAATGATCAGCGCGTACAGACATGCGGGATAAAATAGCGAATCGTGATTCCCGCGCCACGGTAAAATGATGCCCGGCGTTCAATTTTACTCGCCCCTCCCCCAGCATCGTTTAGAAAAACCGTGTGCTGAATTACTTATGGCTCGGTCTGATCCTCTGCGGAGTGACCTTGGGAGTGCTCACCGGACATACCGAGGCGGTGACCACGGCCACCTTTGACGCTTGTAAGTCCTCACTCATGAGCATCGCCCTGCCACTGGGTGCCGTCATGGCGCTCTGGCTCGGCATCATGCGGTTGGCTGAGAAATCCGGCGCTGTGGAACGGCTTGCTTCCGTCCTACGCCCCCTGCTCGTTCGTCTCTTCCCCGAGGTACCCGCCGATCATCCCGCCATGGGAGCGATGGTGATGAACATCGCCGCCAACATGCTCGGTCTCGGCAATGCCGCCACTCCGCTCGGACTGCGTGCCATGCAGAATCTTGAATCGCTCAATCCCCGTCCCGGCACTGCCTCCAACGCGATGTGCACCTTCCTTGCCATCAACACGAGCTCGGTCCAACTCATCCCTTCCACCGCAGTCGGCATCCTCGCTGCGGCGGGAGCGATCCACCCAACAGCCATCATCGGCACCGCCTTTGTCGCCACCACCTGCTCCTTTTTGACCGGCATCACTTCGGTCAAGCTGCTTCAGCGCCTTCCGATGTTTGCCCTTCCTCCGATTGATCCCTTGAAGCAGAAAACAGCCCAACCGCTCGAAAATGCGCCAGTCCCTTCCGCTTTCGCTCCGCTGCCAGCTTGGAAAATAACTCTCCTCTCTGCCTATGTGCTCCTTTTTCTCTGGGAGATTCTCCATCTCACGTTCCTCTCTCATGACTCCTCCCTGCTCATCTCACTGATCCAGTCCGTTTCCCTGGTGGCCATTCCATTTTTGGTCGGCTTCTTCCCTCTTTATGCAGCCCTGCGGGGTGTGGCTGTTTACGATGAGTTCATCGAGGGAGCCAAGGAAGGAATCCAGGTCGCCCTCCGCATCTTCCCCTACCTTGTTGCGATTCTGGTCGCTGTCGGGATCTTCCGAGCTGCTGGGGGCATCGACCTCCTGACCCGCGCCCTCTCTCCGGTTCTCGACCTGATCGGACTCCCTGCTCAAGTCCTTCCTCTTGTGCTGGTGCGACCGATGAGCGGAAGCGCCGCCACGGGACTTTTTGCAGAAATCGTGAAGAGTTGCGGCCCCGACAGCTATGCCTCCCAGCTTGCCGGAACCATCCTCGGCGGTACCGAGACCACCCTCTATGTGCTGGCTGTTTATTTCGGTTCCGTGGCGATTCGTCGCGGCCGTCATGCCCTCGCTGCCGGACTTCTTGCCGATGCAGCCGGAGTCGCCGCCTCTCTGGTGATTTGCAGGCTGGTTTTTAAATAAATGGCCGGTTAGGAAAGAACACAGAACGAACCAACACCTCAAATCATCATGTCCTCTCTCTCGATGCTGCTTAGACATCCTTATCTTCTGGCCGGACTAGGGGGAGCAATCGGCTCTGTCGGACGCGTCATGATGACAAATCTCATCACCCGCTGGATGGGTGATGAATTTCCTTTTGGCACAATCGTGGTGAATATCACGGGTGCCATCCTCATGGGCCTTTTAGCAGGGTACAGTGCCTCAGATCCGGGCAAATTGATCTTCTCCCCTGCAGCCCGCACTTTCCTGATGATCGGCGTACTGGGAGGATACACCACCTTCTCTTCCTTCAGTCTTCAGACATTTCTGCTTCTGGAGCAAGGAAACCTCAGCGGAGCCCTCCTCAATGTACTCCTCTCGGTGGTCCTCTGCGTGGCGGGCATCTGGATCGGATTCGTCACCATCAGGGCATTTTAAGTAGCTCAGGGCAGCTTCTTCCTCCAAGCTCTGCGTCCGTGCGACACCGGCCTTTTCATTCTTCGACAGCACGGCGTTTTTCTATTTTTTCCCGGGGGTTTTCTCTTTTAGAAATAGTGGTGACCATGAGCCTGATCATCGCCTTGGCAGCACTCGTCGTCCCCGGCTGGGGAATGATCGCCCGCTCCCGCTCCAAACAGGTTGCAACCAGCCTCGTAATGGATTCTTTAGAACGCGCACGCCAGACGGCCATCACAAACAAGAAAGATGTCTGGGTGATTTTCCAGCACCCTGCGGGAACCGCCTGTGACTCCTTGCGACTTCTTTCCAAGGAAGGAAGTGTGATCACGCCACTCGATCGATGGCAGTCCCTGCCGGGTGGGATCACGTTTTGTGAAACAGTGGATTCCGTGATGAAGGAACCCCCTCCCAACGATCTCCTGCTCTCAGCCTTCAACGCTCAGAAACCTCCGGTGGGATCACACTATGGAGCCGTGATGTTCCAGCGGTCCGGTCGCATTGGGATTCCGTTGCCCGGCAGCCATCCGCTTGTTCTTGGCCTGGATGCTGCATCCGTTCCATTGCCGGAATCCATCACGCTGTCCCGCGCCACCGGACGCGCCCTCTACCAATGAGAATCAGCCCTACTGGCCCCCGGCCTACCGCCTTCAGCCTCTTGGAAATCCTGATCGCCCTGGGGCTTTTTGCCGTCGTGGTGACGGCACTCCTGGCCCTTTTCCCCTCCGCCCTCCGCTCTCAGAAAGAGAGCGACGAGGAAACCCGGGCACTCTTCATTGCTTCTGGCGTGATGGAGGCACTCCCGTCACCAGAAGGAATATTCCGACTCGCCACAGGCATGAGCAACAATCTCCCGGTCCTGGAAAAAATCACGCTGAGCGGTGGTAAGAACACCAACTACTCCATCGCCTGCAACTCCTCCGGCGAACCAATCCGCAAACTCTCGGCAGAGGAGGTTGAACAGCCTCTCTCCGACCATGCTGCCTCGGAGATTGTCACCCTGAGCCTGATCGAAAAACCGACGCTACCAGGCATCGTCACCGCCGAGGTGAGTGTGGCTTCCCCTGCCTCCGCACCCGCCGCAGGACGCTCCATCACGCGATTTGTACGTCTCCTCACCCCTCCCGTACCATGAGAGTAAGCCGACCTGCCGCACTCATTGGCACCACCTCCCGGGGTTTGAACTCAGGCGTGCCCACGCCGCTCGCCCCTAAAGGGGCTGCTCGTTCCTCGCAGTCCTACCTCCTTTGCCTCGGCTTCTCCCGAAGCCCTCGCCCTTTGGGCTGCTGTGCAGGCCACAACGCAACTCCCGTTGCTCGTTGTTCGCCAGTCGGAGGTTTTACCCTTTTGGAGGTTCTAATCTCCTCGGCCATCCTCGTTGTCATCCTGATCCTGCTGATCGGGATGGCAGATCATACAGCGAGCCTCTGGCATCGAGGAGAGCAGAACCGCGACGCATCACGGGAAGTGCGGGCCGGTCTGGAACTCATCACCGAGGATCTCCACTCAGCCGTGATCACGACGAATCCAAGCACCTTGATCATCACGGATGAGAATCCGCCTACTGCAGGATCAGGGCTCTTTTTTCTCGCCTCTCATCCCCACGAGAAACGAGAGACGGGCAATGAGGGAGACCTCTGCGCCACGGGATATTTCATCGCAGCAGATCCGAAAGTAAAAGGGACCTCCAATCTCTACCGCTTTCACGCGTCAGGTGGTACCGTGACCAGTGCCATTGAGCGCAACAAACTTCAGGCACTCTATCAGTCCGCAGACCCTAAGAACACGGCGACGACCGAACTGCTCGCACGACGACTTGTAAAACTCGATATTCATCGGCTCCAAGAAAATGGCGCTGCAGGAGGATTACTGCTGATTTCACTCGCCACGCCACGGGATGAACGATCGGGAAATAACACTACCCCTCTCCGTGACGATCAGCTTCTCCGTTATACCACCATCCTCCGCCTGCCCCCGCAGCGCGGGTTTGCGGGCACGAATACTCCTTAACTCGTTAAGCACTTTCTCCATCATGCTTCCACCCGTTGACATCCGTCGAACCTGCTCCCCGCAGCGGGGTTCCGCGATCCTTGCGGTTCTGGGAGTGCTCGCGCTCATCAGCCTGCTGCTCCTCGCCATGCTGCATGGTGGCCGGATTGAGCGCGTGACGAGTTCCACGGCAGCAGCAGGGGAGCAGTCCTATCTCGCCGCAGAGTCGGGTGCCGCCGCCGCATCTTCGCTGCTTCTGAGGGCCAGTTCCAACAGACCGGCCTTCCTCACGGGACTAGATGGAGGGAAAGCAAAACAGGACGTGGCACCGTGTGTGGTGCTTGGTAACGCGAATCTCACCAACAAGGCCCAGCTCCTGCCGCTCTTTTCCCACGATCTGGTGGAGACAGCCGCTTATCCGAAACTTCCAGAGGGGACCCTCGACACCCTCTTCGAGAAACGCCTTTCCACCAATCCCAACGAGACGGTTGACCTGAATGATCCGCTTCTTGCCGGCACCCCCGCAAAAAACGATGGGGAGCAAATTCAGGGAGGCCTCATCGCATCGACTGGTCATTATCCAGCTCTCTGGGAAAAAATTCGTAACTCGGAAGGAAAAATCATCGGGCGTTATGCCTACGTCCTCACCGATGAATCAGCCCGGCTCAATCCTCTCCTCCATCTGGGAAATCCCCGCACGGATCCCGTGGACTGGGACAAGGGATCGGGCGATCTCTCCCTGACGAACGGCACACCTCCCCTCTTCACCACGAATCAGGCCGCGCGCCTGCGCTCTATCGCCTCCAACCTACCGACCCTCGGCAGTTTCGAAACGGCCTTCGGCAATCCCCAGAGCTACAACGAAAAGCGGTCTCTGCTCACCCGTGACGCGTGCCGTGTCCCTGATCTGATTCCGGAAGGACTCCCTGAAGGAGGGTTGCCGAAATACAACCTCAATGACCTTGCCACCAATCCGGCCTGGGGTGCCGATCCCTATACCCGTGCGGAAAAAATCGCCGCAGTTATCGACAAAAATCTCCCCAAGTTCAAGCAGCGCGACCCCTCCCTTGCAGGAAAGGGTGGGGATCCGACCCTCTATCTCAAACGTCTCGCCTGCAATATCGTCGATTACATCTCCAAAGAGCAGGGGCCGACCTGCTCCCCGAGCGGTGATGCCATCGGACGGGATCGCGTTCCCCTGGTGACCCAGATCGCCGAGTGCTGCACGCGCGTTGCCTTGACGAGCGACAGCACCACCATTGAAAGCCGCTATTTCGTGGAAGTTTGGAATCCGACCACCAGCACCATCCCCGCGGGTGGCATTCCGAGGATCATCATCGGCAACCGTGCCAAGGTTCTCTTCGGCAACGGGGTGGCCCGACCGTTCGCCACCTACGATAAAACCGCCCCGCCGCTTCCAGCCCTGCGTCCGAATGAATTCACCGTCATCGCCTTTGATCCGGTTCGGGAAACCTGGAACTCCCCCGAGGCGACCACCAATCCTCCCCGCTGGATCAACGGTCCGGATGGCAATGCGGATGGCCTGCATCATCAGTCCTTTACCTTTGGCTGGAACGGCCTCCTTGTGGACCGATCCCGTCCTCCCAAAACTCCCGGTGACACGCTCGCCGGCGGAATGAACCATCTGGCACAAACCCTTAATGATGCCACTCCCCGCTGGCAGATCGCAACCATCCCCACCTGGTCCACCACGTCGGACAAGGGCAACGAGCCCGATACAGCCGACGAGGCGATCCAGCCGGGCAGCTACCGTTTTGTCGGCGATCCCAACGCCACCTACCTCTCGTACTACAAATGGAGCGTCGCCACGAACTACCTTTCCAAAACCCTCTGGAACGGGATCAATCCCGCCGGAGTCCAAGGTCGGGGCGTCCTGATGGATCCCGCCGTGACCTGGACGCGTCGGGATCGCATTCCGGTCGATCCAGTCCGGGGTAATCCTCCTTTCTCGGCAGCACAAACCCCGGATCTTATCCTCACCTCCTACCAGCCCGGCGGTGAGGGTTCTCAGGCTCCCTTCGTCATCAGGAAGGGCCCAATGCTCTCACTCGGCGAATTGGGGAATATCATTGATCCGGCACAGGTGGACGATCTCCTTCAGTCCCCTGCGGCGGGTGTTCCCCTCTCCACCTTCTGCTCCGGGGGAGGACGCACCCTCCGCATTGGCCAGCCGGAATTCAGCGTCCTGAGCCCCACGGCGACCTGGGATGTTGAGGGCAAACGCGCCATCGAACTCCTCGATCTCTTCACCCTTGCCGACAAGGGACGCCAGCCCGGAACCAACACGCTCTCCACGAATGCGGGGGTACCGGGACGCATCAACATCAACACCGCTTCCCATCCTGTCCTCACCACCCTCTTCAGCTGCATCGCGGTGACATCCGACAGTCGCTTCACCAATTCCTTCATCAGCAACGAAGCCGCCGATCAGCTTGCCACGCTGGTGGAGCAGAATCGTCCCTTCACCCGCCTTTCCGATCTGCGCCTCCTGACCACCAACCTCTGCAATGCGGAATCTTACATTCCCGCTCTCTCCCGGAATGTGCTGGGAGCGACGCCCCCCATTGCGGATGTCTTTGACCGGGCACGCGAGGAAGCCTTTGGCAAAATCATCGGCCATTGCACCGTGCAGAGCAGAACCTACCGACTCTTTGTCGTCGGTGAGGCCCTTGATCCAAAAGGAAAACCAACCGGACGCTCAATTCTGGAAGCCCTCCTGAAACTCGTTCCCGATTCTTCAGGACGGCTTGTGACAAGCCTCCAAGATGTCCAGTGGCATTAACAAAGTCTCAGATATTTTTAATCTGAAAATCAGGGAACAAGCCTGTTTCCACAGGCTTGTTCCCTGATTTTCTTCGCTTGGCCGTTGCTTCCAGACAGGAGCATCTGATTCAATCATCCCCGCACCGATGCACCTGCTGTTTCTCACCACTCTCTTCCTGGCACAGGCGCAGCTCCATCACGGAAAGGCGGCACCGACGCCAGCTCCCTCCCCTGAGGTGCGGATCACGATTGTGAACGCCACCTGTGTTCCGGCCATCGCCCTGAGCACAGCCACTTCCGTTACTGACGCCAAAGTGAAGCGTCCCACCTACACGTTTTTCCCGCAAGGCACCTGGACAGCCGACGAGCCGCTGAAGAGCACCAACATCGACTTCATCGCCCGCACGACCAACGGCATGCTCCTCGGAGAGCACAAGATATCCTTCCAGCCGGTCTCTTCCCAAACGCTGCTGATCACCGGCGATCTGAGCACCATCGGTCCTCCCGACACTCTTCCGGCCATTGGACTTCCTCCGGTGGTCGAAGCAAAACCGTGGGACCCCAATCTTCAGTTTCATAGCTACCCCGCAGCCACCGGAACCAACGATCTCTGCCGCTACCGGGTGGTGAATGCGATGCCCTCCAAGCTCCTCATCCTGAGATCCCCCGCTGAGGGAAATAAAACGGCGCAGCAGCTCGCCCTGCTGGCTCCCGGTAACAGCGCCCTCTTCATCAAGCAGTCACCCAATCTCCATTGGGAGGCGGTGATTGACGGACAGGTCTATCCCCTCGACATGGCGCAGGAAGAGGATCGCAAAAACTGCCTTATCCCTTTTTTCCTGAGAAACGGACTGCCGACATTCGTCCGAGTCTTTGAGAATCCCTAGATCTTCCTAAGGACGGTGTCCCGGAGGAACTTCGCATCATCATGGCCTAGATGGTCGAGGGTGTAGTGAAGTCCACGGCTCTCCTTGCGGTTCAGCGCACAATCGACGATCAGCGCGGCAGTGGTCGCCAGATTACGCAGTTCCAGCAGATCGGCGGTGATCTTGAAGTTCCAGTAAAATTCCTGAATCTCTGTTTGCAGATTACAGAGTCGGTGGGCGGCCCGCTGGAGGCGCTTGTCGGTGCGGACGATGCCAACATAATCCCACATGAGTCGGCGGATCTCATCCCAGTTGTGATAGATCACAACCAGTTCATCGACATCCTGCACCTTGCCGGGACGCCATTCAGGGAGGGTGATCTCGATCTCCTGACGATGGTGATTCCGGCTCGCCTTGGCCTCGGCCCGATGGGCGATGACCAGTGCCTCTAGCAGGGAATTGCTCGCCAGCCGGTTGGCCCCGTGGAGCCCCGTACAGGCCGCCTCGCCAACAGTGTAGAGTCCGCGCAGCGTCGTCTCGCCATTGATGTCAGTCTTCACACCGCCACATTGATAGTGGGCGGCCGGGACGACGGGGATCGGCTTGCGCGTGATGTCGATCCCCAGTCCCTTGCAGGTTTCGTAAATGTTCGGAAAGCGCTCCCGGATGAAGTCGGACGGTTTGTGGGAAATATCGAGATAGACGCACGATTTTCCCGTCCTCTTCATCTCAGCATCAATGGCGCGCGCCACAATGTCGCGGGGTGCCAGTTCCAGACGCTCGTCATACTTCTGCATGAAGCGGTGACCTTTCTCGTCGATCAGTATGCCCCCCTCCCCGCGCACCGCCTCGGTGATCAGGAAGGACTTGGCTTGCGGATGGTACAGGCAGGTCGGGTGAAACTGCATGAACTCCATGTTGGAGATCGCCGCACCTGCCCGCCAGGCCATCGCCACGCCGTCACCCGTCGCAATATCGGGATTGGTCGTGTAGAGATAGACGCGTCCGCATCCCCCCGTGGCAAGTACCGTGACATCGGTGCGGAGGGTTTCCACTTCTCCGCTCGCCTCATCGAGGACATAGAGACCCACGCAGCTGTCCTGCATGGCGTAGCCAAGCTTGCCGGTCGTAATGAGATCGACGGCCATGTGATTCTCCATCACCGTGATGTTGGGATGAGCGGCGATGGCGGCGAGCAGGGTCTTCTCGATCTCGAAGCCCGTCGCATCCTTCGCATGCAGAATCCGCCTCTTGGAGTGTCCCCCTTCACGACCTAGATCTGGCTCCCTCCCACCCTCAGGGGTGGAGCGTTCGTCGAAATTCATCCCGAGGGCAACCAGTTCGGCGATTCGTTCCGGCCCCTCGCTCACAATCGTCCTCACCACTTCCTCATCACACAGACCATCTCCGGCAATCAGGGTGTCGCGCACATGAAGGGCGATGGAATCCTCATTGCTGGTCACACAGGCGATACCTCCCTGAGCCCAGGCGGTATTGGAATCTGCACGCGACTTCTTGGTCACAATGGCCACAGTTCCCCTTTCAGCAGCCTTCAGGGCATAGGTCAGTCCGGCTATACCGCTTCCAACCACCACATGATCAAAGGTTTTCATTTGAGGAACCGCTGATTTAATCGCAACGAGACTGTTGCGGAAGGAATGGGCCGCTGGCAAGGCGGCTTTGCGCGAGCATCCCCGCAGTGGGCTGTAAGCTCAAAGCCAACGCAGCCTCCGGTCTGTTACCGCTGCAACCCCATGGGGCTGCGGACAAAAGACTGATTTTTGGCGTTGCTCGCT
>DKEN01000104.1:0-12023 GCA_002452515.1 Spartobacteria bacterium UBA6821
GATGAATCCAAGAGATGCGTCATTATGACCAGAAAAGGCTCTAGTCTTTTAATTGCCGTCAAGGACGACACTGCTACACGCCATAAGAACCACCCATATAGTGTCATTTCTGATGGTGATTGGTATTACAGGGATGCTTGGTCTGAACCGGATGGCTCCGGGGCGATTTTTGCACCCCAGGAGAGAATCCGGGCCTTGGTCCCTGCGGACTCAGCCTCGGGGATCTGGTTGTTCCTCACATAAAACATGGAAAGGCTCGACCAGGCGAGCTGGTCGTTGGGGCGGAGTTGTGTCGCCTTGAGTCCGGCCTCGATGGCTTCTGGAAACTGGCCCGTCTTCATCAACGCCATGCCGAGCGCATGCCAACCATCGAAAAAATCCGAATCCAGCTCGATGCAGCGGCGATATTTTTCCAGCGCGGACTCCAACTCGCCAACGGCAAGATCGCCGCTCGCCTCATCCATTAACTCAGTGATGAGGGCATCACGGGAACTTGACGTCTCTGAGAAATTATCCCCCACCTTGTTGCTTCTCCAGCATCTTGATCCCTGCAGTGGAGCGGGATTGATTCAGCCATTCCTTGAAAAGCATGCTCTGATCGTTGCCGAGCAGCTTCTTGGAGAGCTCGGACTGGTGCTCCTTCCACTGGTCATCGGTCAGCGGCGTGCGCTTGTCGAGGTAGATGGAAAAAGCACCCCAGGGGGCTGGCTGAAGCTGCCCGAGTTCCCCGTCCTTGAGCGACAAGGTCGCGGCGGCGAAGGCGCGTTTTTCTTCAGTCACCTTGCTGTCATCCGGAGAGATGTTTGAAATCGCCTCTGTCGCGACTCCTGCGGCTTTTGCCGCTTCGTCAAAAGTTTTACCCGTCTTCAGTGCGGCACGGATCTGATCAAGCGACTTGGTTGCTGCAGCAACGGCTTCCTTGTTGGCTTTCTCCGATTTGAGCAGCGTGGTGATTTTTTCCGCGACCTCCGCCTGCTCCATCTGACGGGGAGGAGTGATCGCATCCACGGTGAGAATATAAAAAGAATCCCCATCCTGAATGATGTCGGAGATATCACCGGCCTTCTGGAGCCGGAAGGCACCGGCCACAACCGGTGTCGGCAGATCGGAATCCTTCCCGTCCTGACTCCCATCGCGCTGAACGGAAGCCGCCTTCTCTGGATTGAGAGAAGCCTTTTGGGCAAGTTTTGAAAAATCGCCACCTTGAGAGACACCTTCACGCAGCGACTTCCCTACAGCCACAGCCTGATCGGCGAGTTTCTGGAGCTCCGTGAGGCGCTCCTTGCCGGAAAGGGATTGCTTCTCTTCGGGAAGCTCGATCGTCACATAGGAGATGGAACGGGCTTCGCCCAGACGAAGGCCCTCCTTGTTTTTTTCATAGAAGGCCGCCACTTCCACCGGGGTGACGGAGGCATCTTTCAGGAATTTTTCCCGATCGAAGCGGATCACCTCAGCCGAGACCGGCTGATACACCCGTGCCGCCGACCGCACTTCCTCATCGGAGACAGCCACGGGAGAGGTGACGACGCGATGAAGAGCGTGCACTCGCAGCGAATCACGGACGACATCCTCAAGATGCCGCTCGGTCATGCCGTTGGGGGTCAGGCGTTCCTGGACGAAAGCTGCATATTTGGCGGGATCAAAAACCCCTTCTGTCTGAAACAGGGGAAGCGATTTGATCGCTGTCGCGACTGCGTCATCGGTGGGTTCGATTCCCAGCACCTTCGCCTCATGCTTCGCAATGAGCAGGTTGAGGATGTAGTTACTGACAGCAATTTGCTCATTGGAATCCAGGCCTCCTAAATCGCTGATGAAATCAGTCAGACTGAGATTTAGAGCGAGCTGATAGCTGCGGGCAACCGCATCGATGTCGGCACGCTGGATCACCCGACCGTAGAGCGACAGGACATCATTNNTTTTTTCTAAAAAGCGAAGCTCTCTGTGCTAAATGGCTAGCGCCGTAAAGGCAAGCGCAAGCGGGTATTGGGGTGTCTTTCTTACCTCCAAGGATTGTTATTCTGACTCCATTTTACCTTCCTACCTTCCCCCCTTTTACTTTTTCACCTTCCCACTGCTCCAACTCCTCCCTCTTACTTATTGATTGCCACGCAAAGACGGCGCACCGCCTTGGCAACCCCGGGATCACCGATCATCTCAAGGGCGTCACTCAGGGGAAAGAGACGGCGGCGTCGGACATTCATTTCCGGCCAGCTTTTTAGCAGCTTGGAAATCTTCATGGCATAAAGCTGAAGAAAACGTCCGTCGGCCATCTGACAACGGGTGCGAAGATCGTGTCTCAGGGTTCCGAGGACACCGGCCTCCTCAACTGCCTCCATGACAGCAACTTCGTGAGGGGTCATATCGGGCTCTTGACGCCCCTTGGGAAGAATCCAGCGGTTTCCAGAGGAGCTCGTGACCAGCAGGAGATGTAATTTGCGATCCTTGAACATATAGGGAAGGATGCCGAGTTGGCACATTCCGGAAGGTTCGGGTGCTCCATGGATGGCCATTTCGGCCGTCTGATATTCATCCCGCCGGGTTACTTCCTCGCCGAAAAAATCGGGCACTTTGAAACTCTTGCTCACCTCGGGATTTGGAAAAAATACCTCGGCAAGTCGGAGCGGGGCATGTTCACCGGTGAATTCGTCGATCTTCATCCGGTACCGATCCAGCTTCATCAGATGGCGGATGCGGGAAATCCTCTGCCCCTGTGTGAAGGGCCAGAGTTTGTCGAACTGTCCCTTGGTGATGCGAATTTCCTGACCGATCACACTCGGACCGCTTCGGTCCCGGGCTGAGAGAAAATAGCGGTTGGCCTCGCGGCGAACCCGGAGCTCCTTCCCTCGCTCACGCACGACATAGCCCTGTTCTATCGCAACCCCATGGGAAGGAGCTGTCTGTTTGGGCATTGAGACAACAAGAAACTTCCTTCTGATTGCACCATCGAGTTTTTTCCGCCAAGCCGCCTGCACCCCGGTCACGACAGGAGTGGAGACTCTCTTGTCAGTAATGGGTTTTTTTGATTTTGCCTTACTTGCAGGGCGCTTTTTCGTGCTTTTTGGCATCAGATTCTACCGTTTCCGTTATTGGTTTTATTGACAACTGGCGGGAGTTCACCATGATGTCAACCCGCCGTTTTTCGGCGGAAACGATGGTGGCTGTAGCTCAATGGTAGAGCTCCGGTTTGTGGTACCGGCTGTTGCGGGTTCGAGCCCCGTCAGCCACCCGTTTTCTTAATCAGATTGCCTCCGCAGAGTTACTGCGACGACTTGGACTACTTTGAATAGGCGGCCTTCACCGTCTGATACTCGGCTTCGGTAAGAGGCAGCACCGTGCCGTGACGAAATTTGAAGGGGAACTTGAAATCGGTCGCGGGGACAAAGTTGCCGGAGGAGAGATCAGTCGTGGTGAATGCCTTGTACCCATCGTGCTTGGCATAGTTATCGAGAAGGAGGCACCAGGTCGCTGGCTTTCCATTCTGGGCTGGCTCCAGTTGGAAGCAGCAAGGCCCCTCAAAGCCCTGCATCTTGGAGAGCGTATATCCGGGAACAAACGACCAGGGCCCATCCAACTTGTCGCTCACCTCCATGGTGACGGCCTTGAACTGCTCATTCTTGGTGAATCGATAGTAGTGACCGTTTTCCCGGACAATATCCGTGTCGATCACAGCATAAGGAGCCTCAATGTAGATAAACGGCTTGGAAAATATTTTGAAATCCTTCGTGCGCGCCGCCCAAATCCTTTGTTTCGCAAAATTGTCCGATCCTGTCATGGAAGCCCAGAAAACAAGGTAATCCTGGGTATTTTCGTCATACGTCGCCTCGGGTGCCCAGGTGCATCCCGCATCATCCGGAGCCACCTGGACACTCCAGGGAGCCGACCAATGGATCAGATCCTCCGACTCCCAGATGATGATTGATTTGCTCCCCCTCTTGGTAGCCCTGTCCCATCCGTGATGCAGGTTGATGGAAAGATCGGTCGCAATGATGTGAAACTTTTTCCCATCATGGTCACGGAGGATATACGGGTCACGGACCCCCTTTTCGCCCAATTCGGAGATAAGGACGGGTTGGGCGTTATTGAGAGCCTCCCAATCACGGCCATCCTTGCTGAGGCCGAAGTAAATCTGCTCTCCCATCGGGGTTTTTTCACTATTGAAGGTCACGAACAGAAATCCTCCATTGGCCCCATGCACTAGGGATGGGGAACACAAGAGAATGGCCAGCAGCATTTTTCTGAACATGTCGGGAGGGATTTTTAGTCCTGTGATCAATCCGGGAACGCGTCTCACTCTTTCAGGCGAAACAGTCCATTGATTCGGGGAGAAGCCGACTCTAAATCCTCTCTTTTATTTTGTCCATCCCGTCATGGATCAATGGGCATTTTCCGGCGCCCCCTTAGTTGAAGTAAGTCCTAGGTAGGCAACATGCTTGCCGATTCGGGAAAGATCTGCTGGTTCAAACAAGCGCCTTTTTCCTACCTTGCCGAAGGCTGAAATCTGTTTGATGCTCTGCCCTTGTGAGAGTCCCCTGGAAAGTCATTGCTGCGCTGGTAGGACTGTGGGTTGTCGCTCTGCTGATTATTCATTGGAGTCGATCCATGCAGCCGACACCTGCTTCGTTCGAGGCCTATCTTTTCCGACATGATCTGGACCAGGCTTCCGGCTCCGGCCGAACCGCCATCATCAACCACGCGGCGGATCAGTTGAACCGCCTCTCGTGGGACCAACGGGAACAACTCCGTCAGGATGGAGCAGATCGGGAACTTTTTAAAAAAATGACGCCGGATGAGCGGAGCCGCTTTCTGGATCTTACGCTACCCCAGGGAATGCATGAGCTGATGGTGGCTCTCAATAAAATGAAGCCCGAGAAACGCCGTAAAATTGTCGAGGATGCCCTGACCAAGATGCGCAATGCCGATCCTGCGGGTGCGCCCCCACCGAATGATCCGCAGACCCAAAAAATCATCTCCGAGGGCTTGGAGAGTTTCTACAAGGATTCCAGCCCCGAGGTGAAACTCGACTTTGCTCCGCTGATCGAGCAGATCCAGAAAAACACGCAGAGCTTCCAGTGAGCATGCATCCACGGGCCAAGCTCAGGGGCTTCACCCTGACGGAACTTCTGATCGTTATCGGGATCATTGCCGTACTCTCAGCCCTTGGCGTTCCCGGCTATAAGATTGTGGTCGCAAGGGCCAATTCCTCAAAATGCCTCTCCAACCTACGGGGTCTTGGTGTCGCCTTGAACTCCTATCTGTCCGACAATCAGAATGTGATGCCTACGATGGTGGCGGCTCGATCCGATGTCTCACAGCAAGATCCGGCCCTCGACACAGTACTTCTTCCGTATGTGGATAGCCCCGCAATTTTCATCTGTCCTGCCGGACGGGCGATCGCCAAGACCACCGGAACAAGCTATTACTGGAACAGTGCTCTCAATGGCCAGTCTGTGGCCTCGCTGAATTTCTTTGGCTTTATCAAGAATCCGAGCGGCATCCCCGTGATCCTCGACAAGGGATCGTGGCATGACTACACGGGCAATCCCGTGAATCAGCTCTTTGCCGACGGCCATGCCGAGAACCAGCTCAATTTCATCACGCAATGAGTGATTTGATCCGTCTGGAATCGCTTTCCAAATCATTCCGTGGGCGTCCCGCCGTGACAGACCTCTCACTCACAATTCCGAAGGGAGAGATCTTTGGCCTACTGGGGCATAACGGCGCGGGGAAAAGCACGACCTTTGGCATGATGCTCGGCCATGTGCGTCCGGATGCGGGGGAGGCCTTCATCTGCGGTCACTCCGTGCAAAAGGATCGAGCCGGAGCCCTCCGTCGTGTCGGAGCGATCTTTGAAACCCCCTCCTTTTATGACTATTTGAGCGGCTGGCAGAATCTCAGATTTTTTGTCTCGCTGAGCGGGGATGTCTCCGACGCGCGGTTTCGTGAAGTTGTCGAGTTGGTCGGGTTAACAGAGCGCATCCACGACCCGGTGACCCACTACAGCCACGGCATGAGGCAGAGGCTTGCGCTTGCCCAGGCATTACTTCCCGATCCGGAGTTTATTCTTCTGGATGAGCCGACCGAGGGACTCGATCCGGCCGGCATTCATGAGATGCGGGCGATGATCCGCAAGCTGCGGGATGAACACGGACTGACCGTGATGCTCTCTTCCCACCTGCTCTCGGAGGTCGAACAACTCTGCGATCGTGTGGCGATCCTGGATGGAGGAAGGCTTGTTTTCTCAGGTGCATGGCGTTCCGGTCCTCCCCGATGGAAACTCTCGCTCGACGACCAAGCCGCGGCGGGGGATGTTCTGGATCGGTATATCGCCGAGTGCGACGGCGATGTTGTCATCCTCCGAGAGGGCATCGATATCGCCGATCTTGTCTCCGACCTTGTCCATGCGGGAGTGCGAGTGAAGGGTGTCGAGTTGCTGCGGGCAACTCTGGAGGATTTTTATCTGGGGAGGACTCGTCCATGACATCGGAGGAGATCACCCTTTTTAGAAAGCAGCTCGGCGGTGAACTGAGAAAACTCTTTGCCCGCAAGCGAACCTATATCGGCTTTGGAGCCTTTCTTGCACTCGAGGTCGTCGTGCTCTTTTTGCTGCGACTTCCCAAGGCCAAGGCCGCGATCCGTCACCTCATTGATGGAGCAGGCTATGATCCGGGTGACTATTTCTCAGGACTGACGCTTGGACTGATGATCATGTCTTGGACGGTTTTTCTCCTGGGAGCGCTTTATCTTGCCCTGGTGGGCGGAGATGTGGTGAGCAAAGAGGTCGAGGATGGCACCATGAGGATGATGCTTTGCCGCCCGATTTCGCGCGGGCGCATCCTTTTGCTCAAGGCGGTGGCCTGCGCGGTTTATTCAGTGGCGCTCACGTTTTTCATCACCGTGACAGCGCTGCTGGCTGGATTTCTCTACGGTGGATTCGGTGGCCTTTTTGCCTTTTATCCCGCCGAACACGTTTTTGCACTCTATGATTTCTGGCCGGGACTCTGGCGCTATCTTCTCGCGATCCCCCTTCTGGGACTCAGTCTTTTCACGGTCTCCTGTATCGCCTTCCTTTTCTCCTGCATGAAGATGAAGCCCGCCGCCGCGACCATCATCACGCTCTCGGTGCTCTTCCTTGATTCGGTGGTGAGGAATATCCCGTTTTTTACGAGTTATCAGGGATGGTTCTTCACCGCACGGATGGCAACCTGGATTCATGTGTTTGACTACGCGATCCCCTGGGGAAAAATGGTCGAGGACTATGTCCTGCTTGGAGCCATGAACATCACCCTCCTGGTGATCGGCTGGATGATCTTTGAACAGCGGGATTTCAAATCATAGAGTCGAACAGGAATTGATCTCTCTGTGCTTCGCGGCCGCCCTCCTTGAGTGAAGATCAAAAGTTACTTTGGGGGGAGATGCTTAGAGGTTGCCCATACAGGAGCAGTGCACAAAGGAGCCAAATTTCCATCGGGGTCTATGTATGTAATAATAATGCCGGTGCCTTCGTCTTCATCTATATCATGACTTACCCAGGTTATATCGGCACTGCCATCAATATTAATATTAGCAACAACATCACTAATGCCAAAACGAGTGGGATATTTGCCCTGACCGTTATCGGTATTGGCTTGAAATACGACATTCCCCTTTTCGCCATCACGAGTAATCTTCGCAGTGATCCAACTTTGATAATTCATTTGGTTGGATCCTTTGAAATAGACGAAACATTGTCCCTGCTGGTCAGTTCTTAATTCCAGCATTTGGCTCGTAGGACTTTGCCCTGAAGTCATAAGTGATCCATCCCCTTTGTTGATTTCAAATCGTACTGGTGCGTTAGGCATTGGGTTTCCTTTGCTGTCAGTCACAGCAACGATCAAGGGGTTAAATAGAATCCCATTTGGATTGCCCATCTGGTTTTGCCCACTGACAATTGATATCTTCGGGTGCTTTTCCTGGTAGTAGTCGGACGCCGGGGGATGAAGCGTGGTTTGGCGTCGCAGGAGTTGCTCAATCGATGTTGAATGAAGTCGTTTTGCAAGATCTAGAGCGTTTTCGCCATTTGTATCTCTCAGCGATGGATCTGCCCCTCTTTCCAAAAGGTAAATGATCAGTTCGCTATCTCCTGATTCGACAGCCAGCATGAGTGGCGTCTTGCCCGTTTTCTTGTCCGCAACTTCATTGATGCCGATCCCAGAGGTACAATTTGCAATAAAACGGGGGCGCACAGGAGGAGCCACCGATGAACTCTCTGCCCAAGTAGAAGTAAGGGACGCCTCGATGAAGAAAAACAAGAGGGCTAAATGCCAGCCTAAGTATTTTCTCATGGCATCTGGATGCAGAAAAATTTCTGGGCCGATTTTATGGTCTTGCCGGCATGGATGGAGATGGATTGCCCAGCGGAGAACCCGGAACTGTGATTGGGGCAGGAGGAGGAACGGGTGCAGTAGTGCTCTGGGTGGTGGGGTATGTATTGGCAAGGAAGAGCTTCATTCCCTGTTCATAATCCTCCGGGTGCTCTTTTTTGATCTCGTCCAGAGTCTTGCCAATAGCCTCGGCTGGGACAAGGTCTCCACCAGTTTTCAGGGTAACTTCGTAGGAGACCACGGCAGGAACGAACTGTCCTGCTTCTTGCTGATTTTGAGCCGCAAGGAGTGGTTCAAGAAAAGGAAGTGGTCCTATAACAGCAAACGGGCTCCCATAAATCTGTGTTGCATCGAATTTCGTCTGAACCTGGTAGATCCGGGAAATCAGTTTTGCATCGGCAGTTTGCCTAGCATTATCCATCATGCGTGCCAGGTATTTTGGAACAGTTTCTCCCGGCAACGGCTGCTGCTTTTCGTCGACTCGCAAGAACTGAGGAAGAACAAGACGGAGTAATTCCATGCGGAGTGGCATCGTGGGAACATATCCCGGATCCGGGGGAAAGTTTGGCTGTACGATGACCTGAGCAGGAAGCCCTGCCTTGAACTCGCGATATGATTGATACATCGAGCTCAACTGTGTCGTGATTGAATTGATATAAGGAGTTACATCACTGTTCGCGATTGAGGGATTGCGCGGCATCGCGCTCAGCTCTTCACAAGCAGCAGGAATTGCATCTAGGGAAGTGGTCTTATCCAGAATTTCCTGTATTTTTTTCCGTGGATTATCAGGTTGATCCGTCTTGGGCTGATCGGGTTTCGGCTGATCCAGTTTGGAAAGCTGATTAATTCGATCCAACACCTGTGAACGTGGAATAAGATCTGTCGAAGCGTTCCCTGCGATATTTTGGAGAGTTTGGAGTGCCTGCTGTTTATTACCTGCGTCACGGTTGGAAAGATAATCCTGCCAACTGATCACAAACTGCCTCGTATTTCGCAACTTGTTCATCAACTGAGGCGAGGATCCGGAGTTCATCACTTCCAGGCGTCCTTGCAGATGAGAGAGTTCATTGATACTTCCGTCGAGATCGGCAGCGGTTTTAGATCCCTGGATGGCCTTGCCTGCGGCACTGATGGCTGTATCAACTTCTGCACGCAAAGCCTCCTCTTTGGCTGCTCTCTCGGCATCCATGGCTTTCTTCAACCTATCAGCCGATTTCATCACGGCCTCCGTCTTAAAGTACGCAGATAGCTGATTTAAGATTGCAGCAATTTGTGAAGGATCACCCTGTGAAATTTGAGATTTCAATTGAAGAAGGATCATATTTTGTACACCGGCCGCAGGATTACCCATACTTGCCGACTGTTGCTGCTTGGCCTCCTCCTCCATGGCGAGACGCAGTGCTTTCAAAGAATCCGAGGTCTCATCAGCCAACAACGGTGATGAGTAAACAAGAAACAGGCAGAGGGTGACCAATAGCCGATCTGTGATTGTGGGAGATTTGACCATGTTATTTATTGGTTGTTGTCGAGGGAGACGGAGTTGGAGATGGAGTGGCCGCAGGTATCAAGATGGATGGATTCGGGGATGGCTGTTGATTAGGAGGCCTTCCAAATGCAGGTCTTCCAAATGGAGGCATTCCAGGTTGCTGAGGTCGCCACTGACGCGGTCTGGGAAGTGCGCGGCGAATAAGTTGTGGGTCTGTAAAATAAAGCTCTAACCCTTGACGATACTCTTCCGGATGGGCTGCCTTGATCGCCTCCAACTTCTCCCCGATGATTTTCGGCGGGATGAGGTTACTACCGCTAGCGAGAGCTTGCTCATAAGAAACTACCGCAAGAGAAAATTGAGCTGAGGCGGAAAAATTATCCCCGGAAACAAGCAACTCTGCTTGGGATTTCAGCTCTGGATCGGGTGGAGTTCCCTCTTTGATTAATCGTTGTACTTCTATGGCGCGAGCAGCCAGAGGATAATCCCCGCGCTGGATGGCCTCGGTTGAAATTCGCCCGAGAAATTCATAGGGAACTTCACCTGACTTGGGTACAGTATCTGACGCCAATCCAAGATAGCGGGGGAGCACAAGCCTGAGGAGTTCAACGCGAAGTGGAGTGACGATTCCTTGTAAGGAACCAAGATTTGATTCCTTAAAGGCCACTTCAACACTGGCAGGCAACCCAGACTGAAAATCGAGATAAGCCTTGTTGAGCGGGGCCAGAACATTCAGTGAATCAAGGATAAACTGCTGATAGCTCCCGAAATCAGAGTTTCTAAGCATCGGCGTTAGTGCATTCACAATCCCCGGTAAGTCGGAAAGCCTTTTTGCATCAAATTCAATGGCACCAGTAGATGGGTTGATCCTGAGCGGCTTTTCGACTGAAGGATGATCTAATTGCCCTGCGGGCTTCACTTCTGCACTGCCATCATTGCTAGGCATTGGCGGGTTGATCATGAAATTCAGCCTGCTCAAAATTTCAGATCGCGGGATCCATCCCAATTGGAGAGTCCGACTGTTGCAGAGGCTTTCAAGGGCTTGCCGGGCACTCTCTGTGTGACCTGCTGCAGTAGAGGAATAGTAATTTTGCCATTGTGTTGTGAACTCAATCGCCGCATCGACTTGATTCAACGCAGCAGAAACTTCCACTGAGTTCTGTGGCGTCCGTATCTTCTGCACCTGATTAAGATCTCGCAACACTGAATCGAAATCCGCCGTTTTATTGGCCGTCTGGACTGTTACTTCTGCTCTTTTCAACGTTGCATTGATTTCCTCCAAGGATTTCTCCTCGCGCTTCTCTCGATCGATTTGCAGTTGAGAGAGTATCTCCTCGTATTTTTTTTGAAGTTTATCGGAATCAATATATCCAGCCAACCCTAGCAACGATGTTTCTAGTTGAGCCGCATCTCCCCTTGAAATGGCATTTTGGAGCTGCGCCAAGAGTATCCGCTGATTACTCGGAACTCCTGACTGCTGGTTTTTATTGGAAGCGCTCTGTTGATCGAAGCTTTGTTGAAGCGCTGTCACAAAGCGCTCCAATTCCTTGTTTTGTTCGACAGCCCGAGTCTGCGGAATGGAGAGAAAGATCATCCCGATTGAGAGCACAAGTCGCTTCATGACTGTTTTTTAAAAGGGCTCATTATTGAGCTGCACCGGATAGAAAGTGCGACTTTCCAAGGGTTACCTTGGCATCTCAGGAATGGGGGGAAGTCCATGATGTTCGTTGACTGGTATCAATACTACAGGAGTTCGACAAGCCCGGTCATTTTCAAAACTCCTAAAAATGGCTATTGATCGCTTCTTCGGAAGTATTGAGATGCTCGGGTTGATCGGTGATCAGCAAAAGTCGGAAGGGCCTGTCTGGGAATACATCGGAGTGATGAACAACAACTTTGGCATCATTGGCGTGCTGATGGTGGGAATCATTAACTGGCTGCTCCCAGCCGCAATCTATAGACAGAAGTGGTGTGATTTTGCTGGAGAAGTCCTAGATTTTTAGAGCCTGTCTGGAAATTAGGAAGCGCCGCGTTGCTGGGGATTTTTTGCCTGGCCAAGGCGGGAGGGCGGCGGCAATCCCCGCAGCGGGCTTATCCCGTCCGATCAACGCAGGCCAGACGAAAAAAGACCCGCAACCCTTCGGGCGAGAGCAAGAAAGGCCGTCTGGCAGCGTTAC
>DKEN01000104.1:12107-39450 GCA_002452515.1 Spartobacteria bacterium UBA6821
CGCGCACTCACTGCCTTTCTGTGCATTTTTGGCGGGGGCCTGTGCGGCTCTTTCCTCCAGAGGTTTCTCCCTGAACACCATCTCAGCAAGGAATCACAGGATAGTGTAAAACTGGGAGCTGGTTTGATCGCCACCATGGCGGCATTAATTCTTGGACTTTTGGTCTCTTCATCCAAAGGAACATACGACCGCGTTAATATTCTCATCAACGAGGCCGCAGCCAATACAATCAGCCTCGACCAGATGCTAAGAAACTTTGGTCCCGAAGCGGATCCCCTTCGGCATACGCTACTGGAGCGGGTTATCACCATTCGCAACGACATCTGGCCGGAGGATGCCAGAGTCCGGACAAAAGGCTCCGACGCCTTAAAAAACGAATCGACCATCCTGTCACTCACTAAGAAAATTGCGACCCTCCAGACAACAGATCCCGCCCTTGAGCAGATGCGAAACAACGCCATTCAGATTGCCTTTAACCTGAATCGGGAACGTTCGGAGGTCACGGTGGAATCCACCTCGAAACTCCCCTGGCCGCTCGTTGTGATCCCGATCTTCTGGATCACCTTTCTCACCTCAGTCTATGGACTCTTCGCACCGAGAAACGGCACGGTGCTGATGGTGCTGTTTTTCTGTTCCATCAGCATCGCCGGAGCCATCTATCTGATTTGTGAAATGAGCATGCCGCTGGACGGCTCCATCAAAGTTCCCATCCAACCATTCAAGACAGCCATTGAGCTGATCAGCAAGTAATGGAAATCCCTTTCTTTAAGCTAATCAGCGGACACCAAGAGCTCCTAGGGATATGGGCTCGCAAACGAGATTCACCTGCAGTACTCCGTTAGGCAACATGGACTTGGAAAGGCGCAGGGTACTTGTCGATGATGGCATGTGTTGTGCTTTTTCCTTTAGCCGTGCTTTTCTTTTTTGTGTGAACCGTAGATTCCGTCAGATGATAGCTCCTCGTAACACTCTTCTTCCTGCCTTTCGTGCGGCTAGGTTACTGATCAAGTTTGCCTCCATAACGAGCGCTGTCATTGCTCTCTATGGGTCAGCCTCAGCGCAACTTACAATTACTCCAACATTTGATCCCTCAGTGACGGATCTTACAAACGCCTCAGCAATTGAGGCAGGAATCTATGCCGCGATTACTCAAATTGAGAACAGTATCACGACGCGATTTTCCGATCCCGTTACTATTTATTTTACGAATTCAACAGATCCAAATGTCCTTGGGCAAAGCCTAACTCCTCAGGAGGAGCTCAGTTACACAACCTATCTTAGTGATCTTGGGGCCAACCCAACCCTATCCCCACTTCAAACCGCCGCACTTTCCACAATGCCCGTGACTCCAGGATCGGATCTGAATAACGATACTAATCTCTTCCTTACCGCTGCCAATCTTGCTGCGATTGGCGAGACCAATGCAGCAGAAGCTCTGGTGAGTGGTGAAGGGGGGGGCTACAATAGCACCCTCACTTTTAACTTTGCCTCATTGAATCCTTCCCGAACAGGCGGCCAGGTTATTGGGAATTACGATGAGCAATCAGTGATCTTCCATGAGGTTGATGAGGTTCTCGGTATTGGAGGGACTGGTAGTGAGTTGTCATGGGATGGCACAGGATTGGTGCCGGCTCTTCCATCAGAACTCGGCCCTCTCGACTTCTTTCGCTACAGCACCAATGGAGTTCGTAGTTTTGCCTACGGTACAAATACAGTTGCGTATTTTTCAATTGATCGAGGGGCTACCAAGTTGGTTAGTTTTAATCAGAATCCAGGTGGAGACTTTGCAGACTGGAGTGATGGTGTGATTCCCTCGGACGGGAGTGGAAATACCCCTGAGCAAGTGCAGGATGCCTTTGGCACCCCTTGGAATGGTGCCAACTATAATGGCTATGCGGCTGCTAACTTAGGCGTAAATGAACTGACGGCCTTTCAGGTTGTCGGGTATTCATTAGTCCCTGAACCCTCGACCTACGCCCTACTTGGCCTCTGTGCCCTGGTGATGGTTATTACAGCAAGGCGCAGAGTGCGTTGATAAGGTGTCACCGCCCGATCTATCATCGCTACTACTCATGGGGTAGTAAATAGGACTAGCATTTGACCTTTTGCACCCATCGACTAATTGGATAAGCAACAATCTCCCTGTAGAGTTGAGAGAAGTCGTTCCGACTGGGAGCATCTGGATGGCGGATGGGGTGGGATTTCCTTGGCTTAGCCAACGCTCTGGCAAAAGGCTTCGCATTACTCTAATGCCGCTAATCGCGGCACTCCAGTCGAACTGAAGTTCTCATCCCACCGAATTTTTAAACCCATCCAGCGAATGGATGGCGGAGGGGGTGGGATTCGAACCCACGGAACCTTTCGGCTCTCCAGTTTTCAAGACTGGCGCAATCGACCACTCTACCACCCCTCCGTAAATTTGCTGGTCTGAGACTACACCTTCTCTCCTGGAAAAAGTCGAGTTTCAAACGGGTAACTGCTACCGCGTTAAATCTCCTTGGGTCAGGATTTCGTGGCCTTCCCCCTGAAGCACCACGGAGGCGCATTCATTGTCGTCAACATGAAGAACCAGGAGGGCCTTTCCACGGGGACGGATCAGCATGGGATAACTGAAGAGAATATTCACTTCGGCCATCAGCAGGCAGTTGAGCACATGTCCCAAATCACTGGCACCTTCGGCCAATTCCACCACCAGGACGGAGGTCTGACTGAAGGCGATGTCATGGTCGTGGAGCAGTTTTGAAACGAGCACCGGATCACTGACTACCATTCGAGCGATGGAGGATTCCGCCGAATCGACAATGCAGAAGGCAATGACAACGACTCCGTTCTCTTCAAAGAATTTCACGACCTCGAGCAGGGCCCCCACCTTATTGTGAAGAAAGATGGAGAAATGCTTTACGGGAGCTCCCGTCAGGGTCTCGCGAGTGGCGGGGGTAAAGGAGGACGACATGGCGGTTATTTATACGCCATGACGAGGGAGCAATCGAGATTAACATCCGTGGAATGATCCAAACTCTCCACACCAACGAAATATTCCCCGCTCTGCTTCGGAATAAGTTCCGTGGCAGCCCTGCTTCCTTCATGAGTGCCGGCATCCTGCCACGCCTCACCCTTAACAGAATGTCCCTGCCTGTCGTAGAGGACTATTTTCAAATTCACCCCAGAACCTGCCGATGCCACGGCAAACCAATAATGGAGTCCGGCAAAGAGAGTCACCCGTAGAAACTGCGGCTTTGCCTGATCCAAGGTGAAGGACCAGTCCGCATCACGCACCTTAAAGCCATCATCTGTAAAAGCACTCGCCGCTTCCAAGACGAGTCGCTTTGCCTCACTGGGAATCGGCGCCAGCGGGAGAGATTTATTTTCTTCATCCACTGCTTTCAAACTCGGGCAACCGAACAGAATAACAATCAAGGGAAGCAGTGAGCAGATCGTTCTCATGGCTTGGTTCCCCCTTGCATGGTGGCCGCTGCGGGAACAGGACTTGGCACTGGCGATGGAGTGCCTCCAGAAACATTCATAATCTCCTTCACAAGCCCCGCTGCAGCATCATGGATCTGCAGGAGTTTGGATCGGTCGCTTTCCGGCGTTGCTCCCATCGAATCCAAGATGGTGACCATCTCGGAAAAGGTTTGTTGTACCTTGGCGACCAAGGGTTTGTTTTTCATCCGCGGCGGCAGCCCATCAAGTTGCATGGCAAGATGACGGGCCAGTTCGGGTTGCCTGATCACAGAGATCCCCTGAGGATTGGGATCAATGAGGACGATTTGGGTCGCCACCTCTGTTCCCCGGAGCCACGCGGCGGCTGAAGTCAGAACAATCAGATTGCGATCCTTCTGATCGCGCATCGTCGTCTTGATCTCATTCTCCGTTGCCTCCAATTCGGCGGCCAGGGAATCCCAGGCATTGTCCTCGGCGAATTCGATAAGACTACTTCCACGCCCCATCAGGTTTTCACTCACGCCGAGAGCTTTCGCGAGCGACATCATCTCACGACCAATATTCTTCACCTGCTGCCCGTCCTGAGCCTCGACGGCAATATATCCGTTGGCAGCAAGCACACCCACAGCCAAGGCAAGCTGAGCGCGATCGGTCGTGACAGGAGCGGTCGCGGGCGTCAGCAGGGTCACCCAGTTGGGGTGGCAAGGTGCATTCAGCGCTGCAAAAACCTCTCCGGCTGAGGGAATGCTCAGATCATCGGAAAACAAAGCTCCCTTCTTCTGTGATTCCGTCATCGGACTATTTCCAGAACTCTCCGCGTAGACCCCGTGACATCCGCATGCCAGGAGAGCCGATAGGACAATATTTCTGCCCGTAAGCATGGGTTTTTAGATATACCAAGAGACTCCATGTTGCCAGAACCGAACACCTCCACCGCAGGAAACTCCCTTCGTCGTACCGATTTGCCGATTGAGGAACTGCGTGATGCCCTGATCAACTCTCTGCGCGCTGGAAACCGTGTGATTGTGGAAGCTCCCACAGGCTCCGGAAAATCGACACAAATTCCGCAGATGCTCCTTGATGCGGGCATTCTTGGATCAGGGAGAGCTGTCATCTTACAGCCACGCCGGTTGGCCGCACGCATGCTCGCCGCGCGAGTTGCCCATGAGCGTCACGGTCATGTCGGCGATGAGGTCGGTTACCGCATCCGTCTGGATGACGCCTCCAGCCCATCCACACGCCTCCTCTTTGTCACTGAGGGGATTCTCGTCCGTCAGATGCTCGGCGATCCCGATCTGAACGGTGTCAGCGCTCTGCTTTTTGACGAGTTCCATGAACGCCATCTCTACAGTGATATCTCACTCGCCCAGGCACTCGCACTTCAGGCGACACGCCGTCCCGATCTGAAGATCATCGTGATGTCGGCCACGCTCGACACCTCGGCACTCGCCGATTATCTGCAGCCGTGCGACATCCTCCGCTCGGAAGGACGGACGCATCCCGTCTCGATCGGCTATCTTAACCGGGAACCAGGTGATGAAAAGCCGTGGGATCTTGCCGCAGAGGCCGCCGCCACGATGATCCAGAAAACCGAGGGCAACCTCCTTATCTTCATGCCCGGTGCTTACGAAATCTCCCGGACGATCTCGACGCTCCGGGTTCGACTCCCCTCTCATATTATCGCCCTTCCGTTGCATGGGGAGTTGCCGCCTGCCGAGCAGGATGCCGCCGTCTCCCCCGGAGGTGCCCGCAAAGTGATCGTGGCAACCAATGTCGCCGAAACATCGCTGACGATAGATGGCGTCACCGGAGTGATCGACAGCGGTCTGGCCCGCATGGCAGCCTTCGATCCCCGACGCGGCATCAACACGCTGCTGATTGAAAAAATTAGCCGTGCTTCCGCCGATCAGCGTGCCGGTCGTGCCGGACGCACCGCACCCGGCGTCTGTCTCCGCCTTTGGACAGAACGGGATCATCAGCGGCGAATTCCCCGTGAGGCTCCAGAGATTCACCGCGTCGATCTGAGCGAAGTCCTCCTGACACTGAAGGCGGCTGGCTTTGGCTCCATGGAGGCCATTCGTTGGCTCGATGCGCCCCAGACTCCCGCCCTTGTTCGCGCAGAGACTCTCCTGCGTGATCTTGGAGCGCTCGATCACGAGGGAGAAATCACCGCCATGGGGAGACGTATGCTCGCATTCCCGACACACCCCCGCTACGCACGCATGCTCCTTGCCGCGCAGGAATACGGCTGTGTCCGGGCGGTGGCCCTGATGGCGGCCCTGACACAATCCCGACCCCTTCTTTTAAGAACGGATCGCAAGACCGAGGAGGAACGCCAGGATCTCTTTGGTGGTGGGGGCTCTGATTTTCTTGTTATGGCACGCGCCTTCCGTTGGGCGGAGAAAAACCAGTTCCGCGCCGATCGCTGCCGGGAGCTTGCCGTGCATGGAGATGCCGCACGACAGACCGCTCGCGTCTATGATCAGTTCCTCTCGATTGCTGAGGGACAGCGCCTTGATATCGACGCTCCGGCTGCTCCCGATGAGATGCTGGCTCGTTGCATTCTGGCGGGATTCGGCGATCAGGTCGCGCGTCGTCGCGGGGCCGGCACCAATCTCTGCGACATCGTGCATGGACGGCGAGGGTTGCTGACCAAAGAGAGTGCCGCTTCGGAAAGTCGTCTTCTCGTGGCAGCCGAGATCAGTGAGATCGGTCAGGGAAGCGGTGATGTCCGTGTCCAGCTCTCCATGGCCACGGCGATTGACGAACAGATGCTGCGCGATCTCTTTCCCGAGGATTTCACCGACAGGAATGACTACTTCTTCGACACCTCCACCAACCGTGTCGTCAAGCGGACGGAAAAAGTCTTCCGCGATCTTGTCTTGGAATCCGTCCACCGTGACGCCCAGTCGTGTGAGGAAGCCTCCAAGGTGCTTGCAGCGGCTTTGGCCGAGGGAGATCTTCCCCTCCCCACTTGGAAGGAGGAAACGGAGGAGTGGATACAGCGCGTCCAGTGGCTCGCCCATTATCACCCTGAGCTGGAACTCCCTTCCTTTAACGAAGAGGAACGCCTGGCCGCCCTGGAACGCTGGTGTCAGAATGCCGTCGGCTATCGCGAGGTGAAGGATCGTCCCGCTCTTCCCGCACTACAGTCGCTTCTGACAGGAGCCCAACGCGCTGCCCTTGAGCGGCTTGCTCCGGAGCGCTTCGAGATACCCGGCGGACGCAGAGCGCGCTTGCTCTACAAGCCAACGGGACAAGTGACGATGAGCGCCTCCATTCAGGATCTCTTCGGCGTCTCCGCAGCTCCAAAACTCGCCAACGGCAAAGCGGAGGTAACGATCGAAATTCTTGCGCCCAATCGCCGCCCGATCCAGATCACCCGTGATCTCGTCTCCTTCTGGAAGGAAACTTATCCCAAAATCAAACCCGAACTTTCCCGCCGCTATCCAAAGCACAAGTGGGAGTAGGAAGTAAAAAGTGCCCATAAAAAAGCCCCGCATTGCTGCGGGGCTTTTTTTGTGATGATTTTGTCTTCTAGGGACTATTCGGCGTCCTTTTCAGGCTTTTCTGACTTCTCAGCCTTGGGGGCCTTGGCCTTTTTGGCGGGCTTTTCAGCAGCGCCTTCGGCTTTTTCTTTCTTGGCCACCGGTGCTTTTTTAGCCTTTGCTGGCTTTTCAGCAGCCTCGACCACTTCCTCGGTCTTCACCTCGGGAGCATAATCGACCCACTCGAGATAAGCCATTGGAGCACTGTCGCTCAAACGGGCACCGAGTTTGATGATGCGGGTATAGCCTCCCTTGCGATCAGCGGCAGCGGGGGCGATCTCCGTGAAGAGCTTCTTCACGATGTCCTTCTGCTTGAGGTAGGAGATGGCAATACGGCGGGCATGAAGATCACCTTTCTTACCGAGGGTAAGCATCTTCTCAGCGAGAGGCTTGGTGGCCTTGGCCTTGGCGAGGGTGGTCTTGATGCGGCGATGCTCGATGAGACTGCAAACCTGATTCGCAAGGAGTGAATCGCGGTGTGCCTGGCTGCGGCCGAGCTTGACTGTTTTTTTACGATGACGCATGGCGTGTTATCCTTATTTCCTTAGGCGTTATTCAACGATGGTGGAAGTCGTCTCCACGAGTCCTGGCTCGAACTTGAGACCGAGACCAAGGCCGAGCTGAATGAGCTTGTCCTTGATTTCGTTGAGGGACTTCTTGCCGAAGTTGCGATACTTGAGCATCTCCGCCTCGCTCTTCTGGGCGAGCTGACCGACGGTGGTGATGTTGGCGTTGTTGAGACAGTTGGCGGCACGGACGGAGAGCTCGATCTCATTGACGCTCATGGCGAGCAGCTTCTTGAGACGGTTGTTTTCCTGGCTGACCTCGACAGGAGTCTCATCGAATTCGACCTGAGTGTCGTCGAAGTTGACGAAGACATCGAGGTGATGACGAAGAATCGCGGCAGCCTGGAGCAGGGCTTCGTCCGGGGTGAGACGGCCGTCGGTCCAAATGTCGAGGATTAGCTTGTCGTAATCGGTGCGCTGACCAACACGGGTCTGCTCAACGGCATACTTGACCTTGGTGACAGGTGAGAAGATGGAATCGATCGCGATGACGCCAATCGGCTTTTCAGGGCTCTTGTTCTCGTCGCCAGTGGCGAATCCACGGCCAACCTTGACCTCGAATTCGGCATCAAACTTCATCTTCTTATCCAGCGTGCAGATGTGCTGGTCGGGATTGAGAACCTCGCACTGGGCCGTGGACTGGATGTCTCCGGCCGTGACGGCTCCCTGCTTGTTGACCGAAAGGGTCAGGTTGCGGGGCTCATGGTCATGAGCTTTGAACTTAACCTTTTTGAGATTGAGGATAATCTCGACGACATCTTCGACGATGCCGGGGAGACTGGTGAATTCATGGGGCGCACCCTCGATTTTGACCGAGGTGATGGCTGCACCTTCCAGAGAGGAGAGGAGCGTGCGGCGGAGCGAGTTACCGATGGTGTGTCCGTATCCGGCCTCAAAAGGCTCGGCGACAAACTGGGCATAGGTTTCTGAGGCGTTTTTCTCGTTCTTGACGAGAGTCTTCGGCATTTCGAAGCGACCGAGGCGGATAGGCATGGTGTCTGTTGAATCCCGGGCCCGTTTTCAAGGCGGTTGGGGATCTTAATGTTCTCGTAGCCGGGTTTCCCTTGGCGCTGTGTGGCATTCCGCAAGTGCGGAATACCCAAGGACCGACGGCAGAGTTTTTCTTTTGCGCAGCCCAGAAGAATAAGGGAGTGCAGCGGTTATGCAAGCAAAACCGAAGGTTAAAACTTGCGATGTGAACAAGCCGGGGCTTGGAATCCGGTGCGGCAGACCCCCCTCTCTGAGGTGGCACGGCTTACTGGGCAGAAAGTGCCGTCAAACCTGAAAGAAAAACATTTCCGTTTATTCTTCAGCTTTCAAGTTTCAGCTTTCAAATTAATCGAGGTAAAAACAAAAGAGCCATTCCCTTTCGGAAATGGCTCTTTGGAGTGTCTAAACCGTTCAGAAGTTATTTCTGAGGAACGGTCTTGATGGTCTGCAGGATACGGCTTGCGATCTTGTACGGATCGCCCTGGGAATTCGGACGACGATCCTCAAGGTAGCCCTTGTAACCAGCGGGGACGAAGCTGTTAGGCACACGGATGGAAGCACCGCGATTGGCAATACCCCAGTTAAACTTGTCGATGGACTGGGTCTCGTGGAGACCGGTCAAACGCATGTGGTTGTCAGGACCGTAAACGGCGATGTGCTCGTTCTTGTACTTGTCGAAGGCTTCCATGAGCTTCTCAAAGTATTTCTTACCACCCTTCTCACGCATGAACTTGGTGGAGAAGTTGGAGTGCATTCCGGAACCATTCCAATCGGTGGCTCCGAGAGGCTTACAATGGTACTCCACATCAACGCCATAGCTTTCGCAGAGGCGCTGAAGGAGATAACGGGCCATCCACATTTCATCAGCGGCTTTCTTGGAGCCTTTGCCGAAAATCTGGAACTCCCACTGACCCTTGGCCACTTCGGCGTTGATACCTTCGTGGTTGATCCCTGCCTCGAGACAGAGGTCAAGATGGAGATCGACGATCTCACGGGCAATGTCACCCATGCAGCTATATCCAATGCCGCAGTAGTAGCGACCTTGGCCTTCAGCAGGGAAACCACCCTTCGGGAAACCGAGTGGTGCACCGTCCTTGTAGAGGAAATATTCCTGCTCGAATCCGAACCAAGTCTCGGGATCATCAATGATCGTGGCGCGGGCATTGGTCGGATGAGGCTTGCCATCGGCAAGCATGACTTCGCAGAGAACGAGCACGCCGTTCTCCTTGGTTGGATCAGGATAGCTGGCAACGGGCTTAAGCACGCAATCCGAGCTGTGTCCCTCTGCCTGACGGGTGGAACTGCCGTCAAAGCCCCAGTTCGGAAGATCCTTCAGGGTAGGAAACTTCGGGAAGTCCTTGACCAGCGTTTTACCGCGGAGGTTGGCAACGGGCTCATAGCCGTCGAGCCAGATATATTCGAGTTTGTACTTGGCCATATTTAATGGGGTGTTTGTGGTGTCCTACTGTTGTTTTTTGCTCAGCCTGCCCCGTGAGGACGAGCGGTGAAGCTGGCTGATCCGACTTTAAGATCGTGTGGATACCTATCAAGCAACTTCGATGCCAAGATGAAAGAATCCTTCCGAAAGAGGAATTTCGAGTGAAAGGTAGGAAAATATGAAGCGAGTAGGTAGATTGAAGGGGAGGAACGCCCCTCCTTTCACTTTCCCGCCTTTTATCTTCCCGCAAGTTCCATGATCACTGTGAAGGATACCCAGCGCGCCACCGTGCGTGTCAGTTTTGATGGCCAAGTGATCAAGCAATTCCACGGACCGAATGCCAAGGATCGGTTTGAAAACGAGGTCAGGATCCTCCGTCATCTGGAATCCCGTAACTGCCCCTTTGTTCCGCAGCTTGTCAGGATAAATCCCGAGACGCTGACAATGACAACGACCAACTGTGGCGCCCGGGTCAATTATCTTGACGAGGACCGGTGCAGGGAACTTTTCGCCAATTTGGAAGAGTATGGCGTGCGGCATGATGACCCCGAAATACGCAATGTCACCTACCGCCAGCAGGATGGAAATTTTTGCCTGATTGATTTTGAATTTGCGGCTCTGCTCGACGGGCTTTCCCAGGATCATTCGGAGGAGGTGACACCCGCTTCCCCTATCGCGCTTTCCTGGTCCGGAGAGACTGACATAGGTAGTGTCCGTAAAAATAACGAAGATGTCTTCCTCGGACTCTCCATTGAAGCAGAAGAGGTCCACCATCTCGGGAGAATTGGTGAGGCCGGGGCAGAAATGCTCGAAAAATCCGACCTGCTTTTCGCTGTCAGCGACGGCATGGGAGGGGCGATGTCAGGGGAGTTTGCCAGCCGGATCGCCATCGAAAAAATCACCCTCATGCTCCCTCCCCTTCTCAAACTCCGCAGCAAGGGAATCGCCACCCAATTTGAAAACGCGCTGACCGCGCTCTTCGCCGAGATTCACAAGGCCCTCCTTTATCTCGGATCCAGCTATCAGGAGTGTCGGGGGATGGGGGCGACGCTCAGCCTTTGCTGGTTTAGCCGCGGATCACTCCATTTCGCCCATATCGGTGATAGTCGTATCTATCTTCTCCCCGCAGCGGGAGGCATCAAACAACTCTCTGAAGATGACACCCATGTCGGGTGGCTGCTTCGCACCGGGGCCGTCAATGAACGGGAGGCAAAGTCTCACCCACGCCGCAATCTGCTGCAAAAGGCACTTGGGGCCGAAAACCAATTCACCACTCCTCAGGTAGGAACCGTCGAGTGCCGCCCGGGGGATCGTATCCTGCTCTGCTCGGATGGCGTTACAGACGCTATTTACAATGATGAGATTCCCTCAATCCTTGCCGAGTGCCCGCACGGCATAACTCCAGCCAGACATCTTGTGGACAAAGGCGTGGAGCGATCCGGTCGCGATAATGCAACAGCGGTCATTGTGGAAGTCCGTTAAATCTACAGGGCTTCCAGTGAAGCATACTACTGCATCATCTGATCCAGAAGGGGATGCATCGCCTCATACCAGAGGTCATAGCCTTGGGCACTGGGATGCAAGGCATCCGGCATGATCTGCGGCGTCAAGGTTCCGTCTGATGTTAAGAAGACTTTATTGATATCGAGATAGCGGGTCTTGTTCCCGTCATCGAGCCCTGCGATCAGTTTGTTGACTTCATCGTTTTTCAGCCGTTTTGGATCTTGAGNNACGACCTTCGGATTGATTCCGTCGAGTTCACCGTTGGTGATGCGCCAGAGGAGATGTTCCGTGCGATCACCACTGACGGCGAAATCTGCCGGGTGATAGCTGGCAAATTTCAACCAGCTGCACTCACCCCGGCGGGGCCAGAAATCGGTGATCGAATCTCCTAGAAAAAGCAAGCCGATGTCACCCTCTCCCTTGCGATAGAGAAACTCGGCATGACGCTCCTTGAGTCCCTTTTTGGTACCATCAGGCGTGATCGCACCTTCTGGGGTGCGGGGAGGCAGAGGCGTCGCTATTGGTGATGGGACCGGCGCGGACCGTTGTGCACCAAGACCTGAGTTGGGAGCGGGGGGAGTTTGCTGGGCCGTTAGGGGCATCACGGCAAATAAAGTCACCAGGAGGAAAACACTCTTCATTTTGGGGGGATTGCGATGATCTGGCGTCAGAATTGCTCAGGCCATTGGCAAGCCGGATTCATAGCGCGCCATCTCCTCGATGCGTTTGACATGGCGACCTCCTTCAAACGGGGTCGAGAGCCAGATGTCAACAAGGCGCTTGGCGGTCTCCAAGGAAACCATGCGCTCACCGATGGAAAGGACATTGGCATTATTGTGCTGGCTGGCGAGCTTGGCTGTGTCATCACTCCAGGCGATAGCACATCGGACCCCCTTCACTTTGTTAGAAGCCATGGCCTCACCGTTGCCAGAGCCGCCAAAGACAATGGCCTTGTCGCACTCACCACTGGCTGCTTTTTCTGCAGCGGGGATAACCCAAAGCGGATAATCGGTGGAGTCGGCCGTGTAGGTTCCGCAATCCACGATTTCATGGCCCTGCGAACGCAGCATCTCGGCGATGGCCTGCTTGTAATGGAATCCGGCGTGATCACTTCCTAGGGAGATTTTCATCCTTTTTTCGTAGCGTGTCTTGAGCAGTCAGGGAAGCGCTGAATAGCCAAAATTTTAAGGAGTTGATGAAGAATCGTGACGGCATCGCACCCTCGCGACAAGAAGCACTCCTCCCAGAATGAGCAGGGCGAACGTTCCTGGCTCTGGAACTCCCGTGACACTCCAGGCAATGCCGTAAGGCTGCGAGTCGTAACTGCCGGAGAAGTCAAAAAGATTGGTGGAATAGCCGACCTGGATCTCATAAATCCCAGAGGCTGCGAGCTGAAAATAAAGCTCCTGAGTCGTACTGACAGGACTGATACTCTCGGCCACCAGCTGATCCCCTCCCCCGGGTACCACCTGATAGACCATGAGATCGAGTTCCGCTTGGGCGACATCGACATAATCACTGATCTCCGTATTCCAAAAGCTGCTGCGTAGCCAGTCGAGCGTCACGGCAATCTGCTGTCCGGCAAAGAGCTCGGAGGCCAGCGAGTAGCTGTTGACTCCGCCGAGCAGTGCCGTGCCGTATCCCCATCCCGTGCTGGCCACCGGAAGGTTGAATCCCGAATAGGAAAACCCTGGCGACGTGGTAACATAGGCACTCGACGTGTACTGAGTGGAGGCAGTGTTGAGATTCAGCCCACCGGCACCCACCGCCCAATCGAGTGCCTGAGTGGTGGTGATGACGTCGTTGAGAATTTGCTGCCCATTGTTCCAGCCGGGAAGCTTGTCCGCAGAATTCATCAGGACGGCCTTGATCACGACATTCTGGGTGGCGGCGTTGGTGATTCCGTTAAAGGAGGTTGATGATTTTGCCAGACTGTCCAGAAGGGCGGCCCCACCGGCCACAAGCGGCGTCGCGAAGCTCGTGCCCGCAAGGGAGTAATAGGAAAAGGAAATTGAATTGCTGCCGACAGTCATCGTTACAGGAAGAACAATCCCCACTCCCGGTGCCACCAGATCCACAGCAGGTCGTGTCGCCGCTCCGCTCTCGTAAGAGTACGTATTGGTGCCGTCGTACCATTCTGTCGGCTGAGGACCTCTCGAAGAAAAAGAGGCGACCACGCTGTAGTTGGTCGGACCATCCAGAGCCCCGACCGAGATCACATTATAACCCGAGGCGGGGCCGTTCACGGATCCATTGGCTGGACCAGTGTTTCCGGCAGCCGCCACCATGGTGGTGTTGGGATTGGCAACGGCCAGTGAATCCAGAAGCCCACTCAATAGACCAACTCCCGCCGGATCGGAGGAGTCGCCAATACTCGTGGAGAGCACATCTCCGTTTGAGGCAGCGTAACTGTACGCCGAAATACTGTTCGTTGAGATGCTGAAGGATCCGTCGGCATTTGTTGACGTGGCAAGCGCGGCAGAATCGATTGTCGTGCCGGGGGCCATACCGGTGTTCAGGTAATAACCGGGTGCCGTGTAACCGCCCAACAATGCCGCCACCCACGTGGCATGATCGCCCGAATTCGTCAGGGCATCCGAAGAGGCATAGGTATCGGAAAGGTTTGAGAAATTCTCCGCAGGGAAAAGATTTGTCCCGACGAGCTGCGCATCGACCACCCAGCTGGTGGTATTCTGCCCGAAGACTCCCTGATTATAGAACGTTGTCGCACCAAGCGATTCATTGAGATTGACCAGTGCGTTATTGGTGGCGATGCCGTAAAATTCCGGATAGTAAGTGCCCGTAAGCGTGGTCTGCGCTTTCAGTAAACCCAAGGAAGCGACAACCAGCAAGACAGGGAAAACACTCCTTGCCACAGACATCAGACCCAATGCCGGTCGGGGGAACAGCATGGCATCTATCTGATGGAAGCGCTGATCTCAGCGATCAATCATCCCTCGATGGTGTTGATCTCCACCGGTTCAACCTTCACACCGAGATCCTCAAGCCAGCTGATGGAACGCAAGATTTCTCCCCGCTCGCCACTCAGTTCCAGGCAGACAAGCCCGATCTCGTCGGTGACACTCGCCTGACGGACATTTGTGGTGACGGCAAACTTATGACCAAGTTCATGGACGAGGGGGCGCGTGATCAGTTTCGCGGGGTACATCAGCCAAAGACGGGTCGTTTCCATAATAGGAAGTTTCCTGCCAACGGGGGTCAAAAGCAAGTCGTGAGAGAACACTTCCCTAACCGCCCGCAATCGCAGGAACAATCGAGATCTCATCACGATCGGTGACGGGAGTCTCTTTTTCCTGAAGAAAGCGCACATCCTCGTCATTGACGAAGATATTAACGAAACGGCGGATAGTCCCCTGCTCGTCGAGAATGCGTTCGCCAAGGCCTGGGTAGGCTTTGTTGAGTTCGTCAAGGACGGCACCGACGGTGACACCGGAAGTCGTGACAACCTCCTGATCACCCGTCAGTTTGCGCAGCGGGGTTGGGATACGGATTGTAGGCATAGGATTTAAGGATGAAACTTTAAAGCTGAAACCTGAAGAGCTCAGAAGCCAGCGATCAGAAGTAGTATAGGGTGTCTATTTTTATTGGGATGCCGTCGTCGATCGACTCTCGACCTTCGACTCGGTTCATTTTTTAGTCTTTGATGGCGATTTCGTCCGCGACGAGGGCTTCAAATTCCCTCAGGGAAGGCCCGATAACACGGGGCTCACCGCACTTGCCTTGGATGGCTTCCTGAGTTTTGAGGCCGTGGCCGGTGATACAGAGAACAGCCCCCTCGTTATGAGGGATCTTGCCGCTCTCAATGAGCTTCTTGGCGCAGGCCACAGTAACCCCGCCGGCCGTCTCGGCAAAGATACCGGCGTATTCGGCTAGAAGTTTAATGCCCTCGACGATCTCCTCGTCGGTACAATCCTCGGCACTGCCCCCGGTTTCCTTCATGCTACGAAGCGCGTAGAAACCGTCCGCTGGAGTGCCGATCGCCAGGGATTTGGCAATCGTTTCGGGATTCTGTACAGGCCGGACCATCTCGGTGCCTTTCTTGAAGGCAGCACTGATCGGTGAACACCCGGTGGCCTGTGCGCCATGAATGGAAAATTTGCTCTTCTCGACAAGGCCGAGATCGATGAACTCCTTGTAAGATTTATGAATTTTGGTCAGCAGCGATCCGGAGGCCATCGGCACTACCGTGTGCTGGGGCAGTTTCCAACCACTCTGCTCGATGATTTCAAAGCCCATCGACTTGGAGCCCTCGGCGTAGTAGGGGCGGAGATTCACGTTCACAAAACCCCATCCGTATTTGCCAGCGATCTCGGAACAAAGGCGGTTGACCTGATCGTAGGGACCATTGATGCCGATGACGTTGGTGCCATAGACCAGCGATCCAAGAATTTTCCCCTGCTCCAGGTTGGCGGGAATGAGCACATAGCTCTTGAGGCCCGCTGCCGCTGCGTTTGCAGCAACGGAATTAGCCAAATTGCCCGTTGAAGCACAGGCCACGACCTTGAATCCCAGTTCGCGTGCACGACTCAACGCCACGGAAACCACGCGATCTTTGAAGGAAAGTGTCGGATAATTGACCGTGTCATTCTTGATCCAGAGTTCGCGAACCCCCAACTTCTTGGCAAGACGATCAGCCTTCACAAGAGGCGTGAAACCGACCTGTGCGCCGACCGTCGGCTCACCATCGATGGGCAGTAGCTCGCGATAACGCCACATCGACTTCGGTCGGGACTCGATGAGTTCGCGTGTCAGAACGCCACGGATTGCCTCGTAGTCGTAGTCAGCCTCGAGGGGGCCGAAATCAAACTCGCAGATGTGAATCGCCTCCTTGTCATAGAGACGACCGCATTCGCGGCACTTTAAATTACTGAACCAGGATTTTTTGGACATGGGATTATTGATTCCCACCAAGAGTGACAAGAAGACCTGGTGCCGCAGCGACGGCTTCACCCGGTATCTCATCTTTTCCCGATCTAGGATCGAGCTGGATTTGGCACCTGGGCCTACGGATTGCTCCGCAGCGGTTGCCGTGACATCATCGGGCCAGTCCCTCCGTCACTCTTGATAAGATTGAAGGGAGATCATTCCCGTGGAAAGGCGTGGGGTCAAGGGGAAGTTTTCGAGAAATGAGTTTGACCCTTGATACAGAATCCGCTTTATTGAACTGCTCTTCACGCAGCCGTAGCTCAATTGGATAGAGCATCTGACTACGGATCAGAAGGTTAGGGGTTCGACTCCCTTCGGCTGCACATTGAGGATCAAGGGGTTATGGAGATTGGATCGGATTTTTGCCAGTGGGTTGTGCCAGATAAGTGCCACGAAAATTTCAAAAGCATCTCAGTCTTGATACTCCGCCTACCCCTGCGAATGAAATCCCTGAAGAAGATTTGAGGCGCTAAAATCTCCAATGGAATCAAATGGCTCCATGGCTACTTCGCAAACTTGTAGTGTCCTTTACCGATTTTCTTGATCGCTGGATTCTTCTTACCCGTTGTTGCAAACCAGACATGAAGATTAGTGCCATTAATTTTCATGCTCTTGGCCAGATCAGCAACCTTGACTCCTGCTTCCCCAGCGGTGTCGAGAGCCTTCAGAATCTTTGCCCCGGAAGACGACAGGCTATCAAGGAACTGGCTTCCATCAAAACTCAGCTGCCGAATTTTATTTTTGTGAACAACCGACTGGAGGGCAATGCACTGGGGACGATTGCTGGCGTTCTGTGAAGTGCAGCAGTGACTAAGCTGAGCGACGACTTACTCCAATAATCACCAGCACACCTAATACAAAGAGGATATAGATGGACGGTTCAGGGACTGTTGAAGTGATGGTAAGAGTGCCGGTTGGTTGACTGAAATCATAAATGAGAACCCCACTAGTCGCATACCAATCCCCTGAACCATCATAGAGGAAGCTGGAGGATACATTACCGAGCAAAGAGACGTTACTGAAGACTCCGGTTTCAGTCAGAGAACTCACTCCAGGTCCAAAGAGGTTGAAGGTATCGCCAGCAGTTCCGAAGTAGGATCCACCTAAGTAGAGTTGAAGGTTCCCATTGTAAACGATGCTACTGCCACTAAAACTCAGAGAGGTGAAGGCGTTGGTACCTGCTATATTGAACACAGTTGTACTGCCGCTCTGGAGTGTGAGACCTCCTCCGATGCCAAGAATACCGGTTCCACTGACTCCGGCAGCTAGTGTGCCACCACTCCCAATCGTTACGGTATTGGCTGTTGACCCATCACCTCCGAGTGTACCTGTTCCACGGACAGTTATAGTGCCTGAGCCAGAATTGCTTTCATTTAGAAGCAGGCTGCCGGCCGAGACGATGGTGGTACCACTGTAGCTGTTACTGCTACCCAGAATCGTCGTTCCATTGCCTAACTGCTGGAGCGTCCCAAAACCAGTTATAGAACTGGTTAGCAGAGTTGTATCGCTCTGGTTGAAGTTGAGGGTGCCTCCGGGGCCAGCACCAAAAGAAATGTACGGAGCGGAGAGAGTACCTGCCGTGTCATTAGTACCAAAAGAGCCTATATTTAACGTACCGACGGAACCTCCCTGATAAGAAATAATGATATTCTGAGAAACAACGCTGCCACCGTTTGCCACGGTGAGGGTACCATTGCCTCCATACCCGACATAGAGGCTATAGGTGTTCATCCAACGGGAGTTTGTCCCGGAGACTATGGCCGAATTATTCGACGAGCTGGGGTCGTAACCCAAAAAACCGTAATCAGAGAACACCATTCCCCCATTGGTAATCGTAAGTGTATTGCCGCTTCCTATGTTGCCTACAATGAGACCACCAGAGTTCGTCCATGTGGATCCGTTGCCTGTAACGAGAACCGAATTGTTCGATGAGGAAGCATCATTACCAATGATGCCCATCCCCGCTACCGCCACCTTGCCACCATTGGAAATCGTCAGCGAATTGCTGACTGAAGAATAATATCCAATGTAAAGGCTTCCGGAGTTCGTCCAAAGGGATCCCTGATCAGTCACCAACGTCGAGTTGCCGACAGCTGACTGAAAACCGATGTATCCGTCGCCAAATACAGAAACTGTACCTCCCTTGGAAATCACCAGTGAGTTGCCCGATGCGCTGGTGCCGGTGCCATTCTCGCCAATAATCAGTTGCATGTTTAGCCAGGTCGAATTGCTCCCGGTCACAACGACTGAATTATTCGAAGAGTCCCCGTTAAATCCAATCACCGTGCCAAAATTTTGAAGATAATAGGAACCAACGGTCGCCCCATTGGAAATGGTCAAATTGTTGCCGGATCCGTCGGAGCCGATAATCATATCGTGTGCATTGGTCAGCCCAGAGTTGCTTCCTGTTACCAAAATGGAATTGTTGGAGGAGTCGGCGTTCAAGCCGATCACCACGCCATAGTTGCCGTTCAAATCACTAATAGTGACCATGCCCCCATTGGAAATGGTCAAATTGTTGCCGGATCCATCGGAGCCAACAAAGAGATCCATTGTGGTTGTTAGGGTAGATGGGGAGCCGTTGGCGTTGGTTCCCGTGATAAGCGCCGAGTTGTTCAAGGAATCTGCATTCATGCCGATTACGATCCCATTGTTGCTGCCTGCAACAGAAGCCATACCCCCATTGGAAATTGTGAGAGTATTGCCGGATCCGTCATAGCCAATGTTCAGATCAGAGCTGTTAACCCAACTTGAGCCAGCATCAGTCACAATTACCGAGTTGTTCGATGAGGATGAGTTGCTGCCAAGAGTACCACAGCCATCATTGGATACCGTTCCCCCACTCAAAATCGTGAGGGTGTTGCTACTTCCGCTAATGCCGATATTTAGATCGGCGGCGATGGAGAGCAAGGTATTGGTATTGACGACGCTGACCGTGTTATTCGAGTCACCGGTGTTATAGCCAACGTAGGCATCGCTGTATTGATTTGTTCCCGAGGTGAAATTGGTGGTTTGGCTTGAAGAGTTACTACCAACAACGAGCACTTGTCCTATTGCAGTGGAAAGACTCAGAAATGAAGCAAGCAACAGCAGAGGAGCCGTGAATGATGACAAGCAAACTGTATTGATGGGATAGGTACGTTTCATCAGATCGTGTCGAGGGGACTCATGATTTGGAGGAAGTAGTGGATTGATCCCTAGCCTGGGTTGGTTTCGAGTTGGTTTTTGGAGTATTGTCCATCCTGAGCGTAGAGAGGAACAATCGAAACAAGGAGGATGCGTTTCATGCAGTCGCAACCGGTATCGGCAAATCCTAGGATGCCGTTGAGCGGGGTACGCAATTCATGGCTCTTGGTAGTGGGTGAGTATTAGTCCGATGATGGTCGTTGTATGTGAGTCTCTGATTACCTGAAAGATTTCTTTGATGAATCGGAAAATAATAATCGACGTTTCTCGCGCTATATCATAGGAGTCTAACCTTGGGTCGCATTCAGCCTTACTTCAAGTGACCTCCAGTAAGTGCGATGAATCCGACTCCACATTCCTTCTGCAAATGCCCATACCCAACGCCCTAACCCTCCGCAAAGCCACCAAAATCGCTGCCAAGATCGAGCGACTTACTGGCAAGCTACACGCCCTTGTTGGAGATACTCTGGAACTTCCAGTCGATACCTACGTCTCACCTGTCGAGATCGTGAAGGTACGACGCCCCCGTGGAAGGCCCCCTGGTTCAGTGAATAAAACCAGAGCCGGAGCTCCTTCCAAGATAGCGGGAATCCCCCGTCCTGCCTCCCCATCCGGTCCTCTGGCTCCCGCAGTTGTGAAGGTACTTCAGCGCTATGGTCGGGCACTCAAGGTGCAGGAGATCCTCATCGGCCTGGAACACGATGGCTACATCTGGACAGCAAAGAATCCCCGCCAAACCCTCTATGTTCGCATCGGCAAACTGGCAGGAGTCAAGAAGGTCGCTGAGGGCCTCTATATTGCTGAGTCGCTGGAAACTCCTCCTGTTGGAATCCTCCCTGAAATCGTTGCACCACCGGTGAGTGAAGGTCAGTGGTAGGGGTGGAAGCCAGAAACCAAATACCTGACAAGGGGGGCACATCCATGCCCCCTTGTTAAACCCGATAGAACCCCCACCTGCGCAGGAACGGGTATTTCTGTTTCCCCTCTTCCAATAAGCCGTTGGATACCTACCCCTACTCTTTGTGCTGGATCAAGGAGCTGCGATAGACCCACCAAATAAAGACGAGCTGGAAAGGAAGTCTTAGCCACAGAATGAACGAGGGGAGATTCACGCCTGGCCAGCCGTGAAGAGCCACATTGAGATTCACGGGAAAGACTGCAACCAAAAGTGCAATCAAACCCCATGCTGCCAAGACTCTTGATCGAGGATCAATGAGTCCGATCCCTCCCATAATCTCGGCGACTCCACTCAACCAAATCAGTTCAAGGGGCCAGGGCAGATAGGATGGCATCATCGAGAGATATGGTGCTGGATGTAGAAAATGGTTGGCACCTGCCAGGATGAAGAATGCTGACAGGACCCAGCATGACCATGATCGTGAAAAGTGTCTCATGTGAGATTAGAAAATCGTGGCTGCTCGTTCTCTCTTGTGGATAATCGATCAAACCGAAGGGTGCCCATGACGGTGTTCACTCTGGAGATTGGTTACGGTGCATCCGGTTCTTTCCGGATCGCCCACTCCGTCTCAATCCTTACGGTCTGGTTGGCGAGGCGAACCTCGTGGAGAAAGAACGCGAGACCAACCACCAAGGAGAGACTCGCCCCGGTGAAGATGAGCCCCTCAACCCACTTGAACGGCAGTTCCAGCAACGCCTCCAGAAACAACATGGCAATCACCGTGCAGACAAGCAGTGCTGCCAGAGTGCAGGCGGTGATCGCTGCGCTTGCGATCCGGCGGCGGCGTTCCAAACTGATGAGTTCGATCACGCGCTTGTCTGCCGAAATAGTAGTCGCAGCCAACGGCGATTCCACAAGGAATCGGCCCCGATCAACAATACGGGCGAGCCGACCAGCCATCACGTTCAGGAGGCCAGCAATAGCGGTCAACAGGAAGGCCGGGGCCAGTGCCAACTGAATCGCGTGGGCAACATCCAGTGAAATTCCGGTTTGGGTGTTCATAAGTTCGAGAGTTCTGTCAACGATGTCCGCAATAGGAGTCAACGGAACGACCTGAGGGACTTATACCATTTCTCAGAGATAGGTGAACTCTTAAGGCACAGGGATTTTGGTGTGTGGCAAGGCGGAAGACCGATGGCTATCCGAAGATAACCAGAGGGATGACAACGCAGCCACACGCCAAAAGAACCAGTCAGAAAGTCCAGTTATCTCTGAGAGATGGTATTATAGGATGGAAACGCCGTAGACTCTCAGAAAAGGATCACAAGGCCCTTGACGCTGCTGCCCATAGCAAGGGAACGAGAGCCTGAACCCAGAGCTACTTCAGCGGCACTATGAAAGGGGCTTAAAAGAATGCAAAGGCGAAAGTTAAGGACATCGTGGGACGAGGGGGAGTGAGGCACCGGCTATCCCCAGAGGCCGTTAAGCCCTGCGTCTTGCCATGATCACGAGCGTCAGTGCACCAAGTCCAAAGAGAACATACGTGGAGGGCTCAGGGACAGGGTCGATGATCACTATGCCATCCGCCAGGTCAAAGGTGACAATATTACTTCCGAAAAAATAACCGCCGGAGTTAATTCTAATCCCATTTGTATTACTTGTATCAACATCCACTTGCCCTCCCCATGCGGTGGTGTCATTTGAGATATTGTAGAGTGTTTGGTTATTGGAGGAGACGATCAGATTTGTTGCGTGATCATAAAACGCCAAATTGGTGTCGGTGTCGTAGATGATCTGATTCACTCCTCCACCCGTATCAAGAACAAAGGGCATGCTCACATTCGTCGTGATGCCATCTTTCGTCAGACTCACTGCGACATTGGAAACCTGTGCTCTCTGATATCCAGGTATAGTTCCAGTTGCCGTTGGAAGATTTGATCCATTAGTCAAAAGTGAGAGGACGATTGCCCCTGGCATATTGGAAAGTGTGTTTAAAAGTTCCGAGGAGAGACCAAGGGTAAGTGATCCCGTCCCTGATGCCGTCAGGTTGGTCGTAAAATTAATCGAGTATCCTTGCTTTAGCCCTGCGTCTAACGGGATCTGAGTCAGGATGGTCGCTAAGGTAGAACTTCCATAGAGTCCTGCGCCAAAATTTCCATAGGTTCCATCAGGCAGTAAGTTGTTCGATGGATAGTTAGTCGGACCCACGGAGTTAGAGACAATTGCAATCTGCGCCCAGTCCACATTATTTGCCGTGGTCGCATAGGTAGTTTGGTTACTACTACCTAGTGATATCGTATTTGTTAAGGTCTGATAAAAATAGCCCGGAGATCCATTGCCCGAAAAGTTAAAGAACCCATTCGTGGATGCGTTGGAATCACCAATGGTTCCTGCGACGGAAAAGAAGTTGGGTGAACCGGTATCAAACATGTAGGGGAGAAGCGCACCGCTATCGACTCCTGAAATCCCCACATAAATAGTGTAATAGCTCGGCCCGTAAACTGTAGGATTCGTCACGTAAACCGGAATACTATAACTGCCATCAGCATTGGTCTGAGCTCTCAGCCCCAAGCATCCGAGGAAAACAAACACGCTAAAAAGAATAGTTTTTTTCATTGGTTCGGTTTTGATTTTAGAGGGAAAAGTGTTCGTATGGTAAAGTATTTGTCTTCTCGATGCTTTAAAGCAAGAAACGTGCCTTTGGGCAGACTCAGCAATGCGGCTTTCTTCGCATTTTTCGGAATTCGAACCTACCACTTCTGAAGTTCTATTAAGTCAACAAGAGCAAGCCTAAGGAAAGTGCCGGATAACACCACCAGAACTAATAATCGTAAGGCTCGCTATGACGAGGCTACTTTTCGATCATGTCAACGCTTGAGAGCAAGGCGGAATCAGTGAGAATACCGCTCTAACGAATAGCAATGCAGCCAGGTTGAAAAAACAGTCGGAGGCGCAGTGAGATTGGATGGAGAGCAAGGCGTCGCGAGCGAATGCCGTAGAGTCCTACGGCGAGCGAGCAGCAACGCTGCTATCCGCCAATGTCACAAACCGCCTATTCCACAGTCACGCTTTTGGCGAGATTCCTCGGCTTATCCACATCGCACTCCAACTCCACGGCGATGTAGTACGCAAAGAACTGGAGGGCAATGGAAGCCAGGATCGGCGTGAGATATTCCGGCGCATCGGGAATCAGGATGACGTCATCGCAGACGAGTGAAAGCTCAGCCCCTTTCCCCTGGGTGCCGATTCCGATGACCGGACCGCCACGTGCCTTGACCTCTTCGATATTGCTCAAGTTTTTGTGGAAGAGCGCGTCATTGGGAGCGATGAAAATGGAGGGGGTCTCCTCATTCACGAGCGCGATGACACCGTGTTTCAGCTCTGCGCTGGCGTAGCCGCTGGCGGCGATGTAACTGATTTCCTTGAGCTTGAGCGCTCCCTCCAGGGCCACGGGATAGTTGTACTGGCGTCCCATGAAGAGCATGACTTTGGCCTGAGCATAGCGACGAGCCACGGCCGCTATCTCGGCTTCCAATGTCAGCACCTGCTCGATTTTGGCAGGGAGCGCCTCGAGTTCGGCGATGATCCGACTACCGTCGGAGCTCGAAAGATTGCGGATTCGTCCAAGCAGCAGGGCGATTAGTGTCAAAATCGTGACCTGTGAGGTGAAGGATTTAGTCGCCGCCACCCCTATCTCCGGTCCCGCATGCATGTAGACGCCACCATCACTTTCCCGGGCGATCGTACTGGCGACATTGTTGCAGATTCCCAGGGTGCGATGGCCCTTGCGCTTGCTCTCCCGCAAGGCGGCCAGCGTGTCGGCTGTCTCACCGCTCTGACTCAGCACAAAGACAAGCGTATCCTTGGTCATCGGTAGATTGCGGTATCGGAACTCGCTGGCAAATTCGCACTCCGTAGGAATCTGAGCGAGAGTCTCAATGGCGTATTCACCGATCATGGCCGCATGGAAAGCCGTGCCGCAGCCGGTCAAAATCACGCGCTCCACGGACCTCAGTGCGGCATTGGTCATGTTGAGACCCCCGAGCTTCGCCGTGGCCTCCTCATGCGAGAGCCGTCCCCGAAGCGCATCGGTTACACTGCGGACCTGCTCATGGATTTCCTTGAGCATGTAGTGCGGATAATCACCTTTGCCGACATCCTCATCGGTCATCTCAACCTTGGTGACATTGTAGTCCGCGCCATTTCCCTCAAGGGTAGTGATGGTGAATCCTTCGCCGTTGAGGACGACAATCTCGTAATCGTTCAGATAGACCACATCGCGTGTATGTCCGACAATGGCACTGACGTCGCTGGCCAGAAAATGCTCCCCCTTGCCGATCCCAAGAACCAGCGGACTGCCACGCCGGGCCCCGATGATCACGCCGGGTAGCTCCGCATGGATCACGGCAATGCCGTAAGTCCCGGAAACCAGTTGCAGCGCCTCCCGGATGGCCGTTACCATTGCGGAGGTCGTGCGCTCCGCAGAACGGTCAAAGGCGCGCCCGATCAGATGTGACAGCACCTCGGTATCTGTCTGGGAAACAAACTGATGCCCCTCCTCCTCAAGCTGAGTGCGGAGTGAGGCATAGTTTTCAATCACTCCGTTGTGAACCAGGGCCATCTTGCCCGAACGGTCAAAGTGCGGATGGGCATTCTCTTGCGTCACCTTGCCATGCGTGGCCCATCGTGTGTGGCTGATCCCGGTAGTGCCACCAACCGGATGCTGTCCGATCGCCCGGCGCAGGTCTTCAATCCTGCCAACCTCCTTGCGTACCGTGATACACCCTTCCTCAATGGTGGCTACACCTGCCGAGTCGTAGCCCCGGTATTCCAGACGTTTAAGCCCCTCCAGCAGAATAGGTAGCGCTTGTGATCGACCAACATATCCGATAATTCCACACATAGTGATTTAAGAGACTGACAAACGGCACGACTCTTCGCAAGATACAAGCAGCATCTGTTTACTATTATGCCCTACAAACAAGTCATCCCCCCGACTGCCCGCACACTCTCCATCATCATGGGAGGCGGAGCAGGAACNNAACTCCGGCATTCGCAGCATCTATGTGCTGACACAGTTCAACAGCACTTCGTTGCACCGCCATATTAATGCCAGCTACAAATTTGACAACTTCAGCCCCAGTATTGTCGAGATTCTCGCTGCCCAGCAGACTCCGGAAGGATCCACCTGGTATCAGGGCACGGCAGACGCCGTGCGGCAAAACCTCCGCACCTTCCTTGAGGAAAGCCACGAATACTTCATCATCCTCTCGGGTGATCAGCTCTACAGGATGGAATACCGAGACATCATTCAGCAACACATCGTTGGCGGTGCTGATCTGACCATTGCCTGTATCCCCGTGAATCGCGAGGCGGCCACCTCGTTCGGCATCATGGAAACCGATGAAACGAGTAAGATCACCCGATTCGTCGAGAAGCCGACAGACCCCAAGATTCTTTCCGAGCTCCGGATGAAGCCGGAACTCCTGAGAGAACTCAACGAACCCGATCACCAGGAACTCTATCTCGCCTCCATGGGCATCTATGTCTTCAACAGGAAGTTGCTGGAGGAGTGCCTCAACAACGATCTTCCTGATTTCGGCAAGAACATCATCCCTTCCATCATCGGCACCTGCAATGTGCATGCCTACATCCATCGCGGCTACTGGGAGGATATCGGAACCATTCGTTCCTTCTTCGATGCCAATCTCAATCTCTGCGATCCCCATCCGCAGTATAATTTCTATTCCCCGGGAGCGCCCATTTACACGGAGCCCCGCTTCCTTCCCGCCAGCGTGGTGGAGGAGACGGTGGTGCACCGGGCCATGATTTCTGACGGGTGCCAAATCCGTTCGGCACAACTTGACCGCTGTGTCATCGGCATCCGGAGCATCATCAACGCAGGCTCCAAACTCCGCAACACCGTGGTCATGGGAGCCGACTACTACGAAAGCGACAAAGGTGGAACTCCCACCGGGTGGATTCCGATTGGTATCGGACGCGACTGCATCATCGAAGATGCCATCATCGACAAGAATGCCAGGATTGGAGACGGCGTCATCATCACGCAGCACGACAAGGATGAAAACTCAGAAGGTCCCGATTACTACATTCGTGATGGCATTGTGGTGGTTCCCAAAAACGGAGTCATCCCTCCCGGCACAAAAATCTGAGGAACCGTTAAAGTGGGTTTTCGGGAGCAATTCCTGAGATTTCCCACCTTTTGCTTTCATTCAAACTTTGAGCATGCATTTTATTTCCCTGCCATGACCCGTCGTTTTCCTTACCTTCTGCTGCCCATCCTTGCGGTGCTCATGCTCCTTGCTGGCTGCATCTACGACTATGCCCCTTCGGGACCAGTGCGGGACATTGACACCTGGCTACTAGGAAAATGGGCAACCCAGGACAAGGCAGGACATCAGTTCAACGCCGTGGTGACACGAGACTCCGTGGATCATTACAGGGTTGAATTTCAGCAGCAGGGCGGAGAGACACTCGTCTTCAACGGTTGGATCAGTCGGGTTGACGATTTCTCCATCTTGGTTCTGCGCTCCATGAACGAGGGTCCGACATTTGGGAAGTTCGCACTCTACCATTACGAACTCCTCTCCAAAGGACCTCCCGCCAACCCGGGGGACATCGGCGCCAATCGCATCCGCCTCAGTGAACTGCAACTTGATGAATCAACCCGCACATTGGAATCCTACAAACTGAGAGCAGCCATCCGCAAATCACTCAAGGATGGCTCACTGCTCGTCCCCCACAATGTGGTTGCTGATCTCAAGACTCAGAAAGTGGAAATTCCTGGAAGCATTGTCTGGAG
>DKEN01000104.1:39536-40006 GCA_002452515.1 Spartobacteria bacterium UBA6821
TTCTGGGACTACGGCCCGCTCGGGGCTGAGTTGAAGCGCAATCTGCGTGACACCTGGTGGCGCACGATGACCCGTGATCGCGAGGATGTCGTCGGATTGGATGCCACGATCATCATGCATCCGGCTATCTGGAAGGCGAGCGGTCATGTCGATACCTTTGCCGACCTCATGCGCGAATGCACGATCACCAACAAACGCGTCCGCGCCGACCATGTCGATCCTCAGAGCGGCTCGGTGATCAAGTTTATTGGAGCCAAGTCCCCCAATGCCAATGGCGGATGGAGCATAGATCGCGTCTTCACAGTCCTGATGAAGCAGGGTGAACACATCGAGAGCTTCCGCAAACGCGTCCGTCTGCTCCTTACCCAGAATGCCGGAGCGGCGGCTGGAAAACCCGACGAGATTGAACTTCTGGGTGAGGAACGCATCGATGTCGTAACAGATTCCATCGACTTCCATCCGGAGACTGG
>DKEN01000083.1 GCA_002452515.1 Spartobacteria bacterium UBA6821
AGGAAGTAGCAAAGGCTGACTGGCGGAGGTAAAAGATAGAAAAATGAAGAGGGGAGTCGAGAGGCGATTGCTTTTTGCCTACGCGCTGAACTCTGTCTTCTGATCTCCGATCTCTAGCCTTTCGACTATCGACCTTCGTCCTTCGACTCATCGTCTCTCTTTTTCACCCTTTGACTACTCTTTGTGGTAAAATTCCCTTCACCTTCCCACCTTTTACCTCCCGACCTTCGACCTTCACCCCCTCAGCTTTCTCGGCCTGCAAGAGCACCGAGTTGTCGCTCGGCGTACTTGGCCAGCATGTCGTATTCGAGGTTCACCCTATCGTGAACCTTAAGATCACCCAGATTGGTCTCCTGAAGAGTGTGCGGGATGATCCAGAGGCCAAAGGTATCTGATTCCAAAGCGGCCACGGTGAGGCTGACCCCATTCACGGCAATCGAACCTTTCTCGACAAAATACCGAGCGCCGCCCGCAGGTAGGCCAATAACGAGGTTCAGATCGGCCCCCTTGTGTTCCGCGACCAGCACTTCTGCCGTCGTGTCGATGTGTCNNATCAGACGGGCGGCCCCCTCTCCCCGCTGTTCCAAGGCCCTCACAGTTCCAAGCGCCTCGATAAGTCCGGTAAACATGGGATAAATGCTATCGCAGAAAGAGCCAGCCGACCAGCACGAGGAGCGGAAGCAGGATTGGCAGGGAATAGCGCAGAAGGTAGTCCACGAATCCGGGCGTCTTCACTCCGGAGGACGCAACAATGCTTTTGACCATGAAATTGGGCCCGTTGCCAATGTAGGTCATCGCACCGAAGAAGACCGCTCCCAGCGAAATGGCGATCAAATGCTCGGGAGCCTGAAGTGCCACCTGCAGGACATCGTGCGGGTTATTCACCGAGCCTCCGCGCAATCCCAACTCCACGGAGAGAAAGGAGAGATAGGTCGGGGCGTTGTCGAGCAGCGAGGAGAGAATTCCCGTGAAGTAGTAAAAGTGCTGGGATCCCATGCCGAGGGTCTGGGCCAGTCCTTGTGCATGATGCTCCAGATAATCGAGCGCCGGCATCATGGTGGCAAAAATTCCGAGAAAGAGCCACGCCACCTCCTTGATCGGAGCGGCGTTGAATTCATTCTTCCCATGAATCTGGGCAGGGGTCATGAGCCAGGAGAAAATCGCTGCGGCACTCATCACCACTTCACGCCACGGGGTCGGGAGAAAAATCGCCGCCAGGATCGCCGCAAGAGGCAGGAGATTCCACCACCCCTCGACCTTCCAAGTTTCACCACCAGTCTCGCCACCGGTCTCAGTCCAGGTTTCCATTTCACTCACCTGACGGGGGGCCTTTTGAACCTTTAGAACCTTCAGAAAATTTCCGCGATCCAGCAGATAAAAGATCACCGCCAGCAGAGTCACAAGCAGCGCCCAAGGCTGCCAGAGATGTTCCAGAGTCCAGAAAAATGGCACCCCCTTGAGAAAGCCGAGAAAGAGTGGAGGATCACCGATCGGTGTGAGGCATCCACCGATATTCGAGACCAGGAAAATAAAGAAAACTGAGTGAAAACCGGTGATGCGGTATTTGTTCATCCTGATCCAGGGACGGATGAGCAACATGGAGGCCCCCGTGGTTCCGATTAGATTCGCCAGGCACGCACCGAGAACCAGAAAGAGGGTATTGCGCCAGGGAGTCGCCTCCCCCTTCACCTCGATATGAATGCCTCCGGCGACGATGAACAGCGCCGCCATCAGGATGATGAAGCTGACGTATTCATGCAGGGCCGCGAGCGGATGTGCCCGGTCTCCCCTGATGAAGAGGTAGTAGAGAACAGTCCCGCCGCCGAGAATCAGGGCAACCTTCGGGTAGTGACGCTCCCACCAGTGTGGGGCCAGAAACGGCATGAGGGCAATGGCAAGTAACTGCAATAAAAAGGGCAATAGCATCCACCACGGGGGAAGTTCATGCGGTGAAGCAGCGAGGGCAAGCAGTGGCATCACGCTCTTTTTCATGGACATCGTGAAATGGGCGAGCAAATTCAACCGTCGTTCAACGTAACACCCTTTTGAAAACTATTTTCCAACGCTGCCGTTTCAACCTCTTCATCGCACTCTTTCCGGCCCTCCTGCTCTTCCTACCAGGCTGCGCCTCTGTAAGCGTCGGCAATATCAATGACAAAGGAGTCGCTCCCAAGAAACTGCCCGCCAAGATTTTCGTGCAAGAATTTACCGCACCCTTGGAGAACTTCCGGGTCGATCGCGATGAGGCTAAGCTTCACCTGTTCGTCCAAGCCGAAAGGCATGCCCTCGCGCTTAACCTCGTGCAGCAGCTCTCCAAATACATTGCACCAGCCGAGATCCTTGCGGAAGGAACTCCCCTGCCCAAAGGAAATGTCTGGCTTGTTCAGGGCACCTATGACCGCGTGAACCAAGGAAGCCGCATCCTGCGGGCTGGGATAGGATTCGGCGCAGGAGGCACCAAGATGGAAACTCGCGCCCAAGTTTCCTCTCTGGCTTCCAAAAAACCCAACATTTTCCTCTCCATGATCACCACCGGTGGATCGGGCATGGCTCCGGGTGCCTGGGCCGCTTTCACGCCTGCCTTTGCCTTCTACTGGCCGGGAGCCATCGCCAATGCCGGCGGAGCATCCTTCAGCGGCCTCTCCCTTGACCGGAAGCGCACGGCGAGGGAGATCACGGCAACCCTTTCAGAATACTGCTTCCAGCAGGGACTCATTCCGGAACGGCGCACACGCAGACCAAAAAAATTGGGAGCCCTGCCTACCCTGCAGCGCCCGGACTTTATCATCCCCAAAACCGGCCTGTAATCTCACGCGGGCCTGACCATCAAGCTGTTCTTTCCAAGTCGGCGGCACTCTGCTTGGATCTGGCGCGGCGGTTGCTACATCATCTGACCGACCCTCTTTCGACACACCCATTTTCATGACAACGACCCTACGTAAAACCAAAATCATCGCCACTCTCGGCCCCGCCAGTGAGACACCGGAACGCCTGCGCGAGATGATCCTTGCCGGCGTGAATATCTTCCGCCTCAACATGAGCCATGGCCAGCATGACTGGGTTCGCATGATCGTTCCGCGGATCCGTGGCATCGCCGCCGAACTCGACGCCCAGATCGGCATCCTGCTCGACACCCAGGGACCTGCAGTCCGAACCGGAGATCTTGGAACCAAGCTCGATCTCAAGATTGGCGACATCATGGAATTCACCGTGCGGGGAGCCCGCAGCGAGGAACTCTACTCTGTTAATGTCAACTACGACGGCCTCATCGACGATATCTCCGAAGGGGATGTCGTTCTGGTGGACAATGGTGTCATTCACCTGAAGGTTCTCTCCAAACTGAACAACCGCATTCGTTGCGAGGTGCTCACCCCCGGACCTCTCGGCTCCCGTCGTCACATCAACCTGCCCGGAGTGAAGGTCAACCTTCCCCCCCTGACGGAGAAGGATCTGGCGGACATCGCCGTCGGCACCGAAGTCGGTGTTGATTTCGTGGCCCTGAGTTTTTGCCGGGAACCATCCGACATCAAGGAACTGCGCCGTGTCCTCGCAGAACATGGCAGCAAAGCCCGTGTCATTGCCAAAATCGAGGATCAGAGCGCTGTCAAACTGATTAACGAGATCATCGAGGAAACCGATGCGGTCATGATCGCCCGTGGCGATCTGGGCATCGAGTGTCCGATGGAGGAACTTCCCATCATCCAGCGCCGCATTCTGAAAGCAGCCCTTCAAATCGGCAAACAGGTCATCGTCGCCACGCACATGCTGGAATCGATGATCGAGAATCCCGTCCCGACCCGCGCCGAAGTCACCGATGTCGCCAATGCTGTCTTTGAGCAGGCCGATGCCATCATGCTCAGCGGAGAGACCACCGTCGGCAAATATCCTGTGGAGTGCGTCAAGGTGCTCGATCGTATCGCCCGTCGTATCGAACGCAGCGGTAGTGCCCAATTTGCCCAGCAAAGCGCCCACCTCAATCCCCGTCAGAAAACAGCCCGATCCGGAGTCATTCTGGCAAATTCCTTCGCTCATGCCCATCTGGCGGTGTTGACCCGCAGGGGAATCATGGCCGACTACACGAGTCACACTCGTCCGGAGCACGCCCCAATTTACGCGATCACTCCTTCCGACGTCGTGGCGCGCCACCTGGTGCTTAACTGGGGCGTTCTACCGTTGGTCATGCCCTTCGGCAACACTCCTGATGAATCGGTGAAAAACGCCGAGAATCTCCTCTTCGCTCGCGGTCTCATCAAACCAGGTGATCAACTCATCGTTATGAGTGACATCATCGAAGGAGACGAACTCTTCGATTCCATTCAGCTCCGGAAGATCTAAGCTTGGAAGTACGGAAGCTCTCATGGAGCTTCAATTAGGGGTCAGATTTTAGAGACCAGTTAGAAACTTTTTGATCTAGAAACAGCAGTGGGGAATTTTAGACAGGATGAACGGAACACATAGCCGTACCCACGGCTATGTGTTCGCCAGTCGCTGATTTCCTATAATCCTGTAAATCTTGTAAATCCTGTCCAATTGCCTTTT
>DKEN01000018.1 GCA_002452515.1 Spartobacteria bacterium UBA6821
TAGACCTCGACCGGTGAGCGTTTACCATCCTCAGGACTGCGCGCAGAAGCTCCTTCCTCACCAAGGGTTGCCACACGGAGATCCCAGACGCCCTGATCCAAATCCCTGAATGCTTCCTCGGAGAAGGGGGTGGGGGGAGTCATGCGGGACTTGAAGGCGGCGATGTTTGCCAAAGCCCGTTCGATCTGATCTGACGGGGATTGAGCCAGTAGCTTTGCAGCCTGCTCCGCAAGCTCCATGCGGTGGCAGATCATGAGAAGATCGTTTCCGGCAGCAAGCCCGAGACGAATCATTTCATCGAAACCATAATGATTGAGGATGGCCCCCATATCGAGGTCGTCTGTCATCACAAGTCCGGAAAATCCCATTTCCTCGCGCAGGAGTTTTGTGGTGACTTCCGGATCGAGTGAAGCAGGGAGTCCCGAAGTGGTGAGTTCCGCAAAGGCAATATGTCCGATCATCATGCTGTCGACGGAATCAGGACCGGGGGCTGCAAATTTCCGAAAGACCTTCAATTCGTGAGTTTCAAGCTCCGTGCGCGGCCTCGGAAGAGCCGAGAGTTCATGATGAGGATCGCTCGAGGCGGAGGAGTAACCCGGGAAATGTTTGCCGCAGGAGAGGATGCCGGTGGACTGCAGGGCGCGATTGAAGATGCCTGACATTTCAATGACCTGATCTGCCGTGGTTCCGTAGCAACGACCCCGGAGGGAATTGTCAGCCTCGTCGTCAAAGGCAATATCCAGCACCGGACAAAGATCGAGATTGAAGCCAAAGAGGCGCAAGAGGTTTCCTGTCAGTTCGCCGTGGCGCTCGATGAGGGTGAGATCGCCCTTGTCACGGAGTTGTCTGGCATTCGGGGGCTCATTACCAAGCAGTTTCAGGCGTGAGACTCGACCCCCTTCCTGGTCGATCGTGATGATTGGTTCGATCTCGCTGAGTTCGCGCAATTGGTCGGTGAGTCTGCGAAGTTGCGACGGAGTCTGAATGTTCCTGCCAAAGAGAATGAATCCTCCCGGTTGGATTCTGCGGATTAAATCGGCGTACTCTGCGTCGACTTCAGTGCCAGGAACGCCGAGGAGCAGGAGTTGACCGGGAGCGGTGCTTTTCATAGCGTCCGAAGGAAACAGAAAATCAACTTTCTGACGAAACGATTTTTCCCAAGACTTTATGATGCTACGTGTTCTCCTTGCCGCCCTGATTTTTTCGTGTGCTGCGATCAACCTCCATGCCGTGGAACTGGGGATCGATGTGCTTCAGAAAAATAATTTTGATCTGCTCAGGGGGAAGCGCGTGGGACTGGTTACCAATCAGACCGGCGTCAATTCGGCAGGGGAGAAGACCCGTCTGATCTTGCGTAAACATGTCAATCTCGTGGCGCTCTACACGCCGGAACACGGACTCGATGGTGTGGAAATGGCGGGTGTGGATGTCCGCTCTCGGCGCGATCCTCTGACGGGACTCAAAGCTTATTCGCTTTATGGCGATACCCGGAAACCGACTCCAGAGATGCTTGCGGGCATTGATGTGCTCGTTTTTGATATGCAGGATATCGGCTGCCGCAGCTACACCTACATCAGCACGATGGGAAAATGCCTGCAGGCGTGTGCCGAACAGGGAAAGGAGTTTATTGTGCTCGATCGTCCCAATCCCCTGGGGGGCAATCGTGTGGAGGGGATGGGGATCGATCCCAAATGGATCTCCTTTGTCGGCCAGTTTCCGATTCCCTATGTGCATGGCCTCACGATGGGAGAACTCGCCCTGATGGCCAATGCCAAGGGATGGATGGGCCCCAGGGCCAATCTTCAGGTGGTAAAGATGCATGGCTGGTCACGCTCCATGACCTGGCCGATGACCGGCTTGCGATGGGTTCCGACATCGCCGAACATTCCGCTGGAGATGTCGCCGAACTATTATGTCATCACCGGCGTGGTGGGAGAGTTGGCAGGAGGTCTCGATCAAGGACTCTTTTCACCGAGGGCCTTTCAGATTCTCTGCGCGCCTTGGGTCACGTCGGAGATGCTCTACTATCTGCGTGCCAAGTGCCCCGGTATCGCCGTTGATCCCTACGCGACGACTTCAGGTCCAGGAGTGATCTTCCATGCAAATCCTGCGGGCGGAGGCAATCTCTGCACCGCGGCGCTCTATACCCTTGCCGAGTGCAACAGGCAGTCTCACGGGGCAATTTTTTCCAGAGCCTCGGGGGAAAAGATGAATCTCTTCTCCAAGGTCTATGGCAGCGATACGATCCGACACGATCTGGCGACAAAGAAGCCGGAACAGATCATCGCTTCCTGGCAACCATTCTTATCACGATTCCGTTCGGAACGTGAACCATTCCTGCTCTACCAGTGAGTGATTCCGGTCTGATCAACCAGAGGAAGAGAATACCTGGTCATGTCGAGCGGGTGGGGCTGTTCGGGGGATCGTTTGATCCCATCCATCTTGGGCATCTGATTTTGGCCCAGGCGGCCCTCGAGGAACTTGAGCTTGATCGGCTGATCTTTATTCCGGCTTCGATTTCACCCTTTAAAAGTCATTTGGCTCCCCCACTTTCCGCAGCAAACCGCCTGGAAATGATCAGTCTTGCCATCGAGGGTGAACCACGATTTTCCGTGGACGACAGGGAGCTGTATCGGGAGGGGCCTTCCTACACGATTGATACCGTCCGCTCCCTGATGGGGGATTATCCCGGAGTCAGGTTTCTGTACCTGATCGGAGCGGATAATGTTCCTGATCTTTCGGCATGGCATGAGAGTGAGGAATTGAAAAACCTCATCGATTTTGCCGTCTTTATTCGTTCTGGAGAAGGGTCTTCTAAGACAATTGGGTTTCCTGTCGTGCGGCGTCGGATCGATGTTTCTTCCACGGAAATCCGCGAACGGCTGGCCAAGGGGCTTTCGGTACGGTACCTTCTCCCGTCACCCGTTTACGAGTACATCACGACACACCGCCTCTATAGATCCCTTTCCGATGACCAAGTCCAAGACTAAGACAGTAAAAACAGCGCCGCAGCCCGTTGATCCAGAAGAGGCGCTTGCCCGTCTCTGCGCTGATGCTGCGCTCGACAAGAAGGCCGAGAATGTCGTGATACTCGACATGCGGGAGATATCCAGCTTCACCGATTTCTTTGTCGTCGCCTCGGGTACATCGGAACCTCAGCTCAAGGCGATTGCCTCGTCAATCCGTGGAAAAGTCCGCGACTCCATCGATCTGAGACCCATCGCGGAGGATGGATTTCCCGGCAGTCAGTGGGTGATCATCGATTACGGAAGTGTCATCGTTCATATCTTCCACGTGGAGAAGCGGGATGTTTACGCGCTCGAAACCCTCTGGGGGGATGCGCGAAGAATCGAAATATCCGAATAGCGAAGAGACCTGAGTATGGATTGGCTCGAAGAAGTTCTAATCCAGTGCCCCCAATGCGGGGAGGAATTTGCCATCCAGATCGAGACTGCCGTTGATGGGAGGGTTGAACTCGTCGAGGACTGCGCCGTCTGCTGTCGTCCAGCGCGCGTGCTGATCACCACGAAATCTGGCGAGGTAGAGTGCCTCGAGGTTGAGGCGGCTTAATGGAAACACTGAAAATTTTCGCGCAAAGATGCAAAGAGGCTAAGGAAGAGGTTTTCGGGCAGGAGTTACGGCACTGGCCTTATACCAATCACCATCAGAAATGATACTATCCGTCTGGTTCTTTTGGCGCGTGGCAGCGTTGTCATCCCTCTGGTTATCAGAGATAGCCATCGGTCTTCCGCCTTACCACACCCCAAAACTACTTCGCCGCTAAAGTACCATTTCTTCCTGTGATTGGTATTACTCCGCATTTCCGGCTCCTGTCCCACTTTGCGTCTCCGCGTCTTTGCGCGAAACTCTGCATGTGTTCAGCGCTTCCTACTGTGGCTTCGCCGCAGGAAGTGCGTTCATGAGATCGCCTCCTGTTGCTCCAGAATCCGGTGCTACCGTAGGCTTTTGATTCTCCTGATTTTCCTCAGCAGCAGATTGCGACTCCGGTTCGGGAGGAGTGATCTCCTGCGGTTCATTCTCTTTGGCCTGTTCCTTTTCCACGAGAGCCATTCCTTGCTGGGCTATCTGGGCAGCTTCGCCGCCGAGTAGGAGTGATTGGTTGAATGCTACTTTTGCATCCTCATAAAAACCGTAGGAGTATTCAATCACCCCGCGATAGGCCGGGACGAACGAAGAATTGGGATCGAGTTTCTCCGCGTAGTCAAGAGATGAGATCGCGGAAAAATAATCGCCGTCAGCCGCCTGCGCCTGAGCCAGTTTCAGAGCCAGGCGTGAGTCGTAAGGGAATAATTTCAATCCCGAGGCAAAGGCTCCTACTGCTTCCAGGCGCAGCCCTTTGGGATCGGCCTCATTTTTTTTGCCTCCCTGCATGGCCAACTCGGTAGCCGCCTCGCCACGGTAGAAATAGAGCTCAGGATTGTCCCGGGTCTTCAACGTTCCTTCGCGGGCCCAGTCGAGGGCCTCCTGCGGGTGACCGTCTCTCAGGGCGATTCTGGCGCGCTCAGCAAGGTATTCCCCGCGGATCATGGGAACTCCGTAAATCAGGAGCATCAGGGTGAGAAAGGGGAGGGCGACTCGCAGGGTAGTGCGGAATCTCTCGCCGGAATCGGTTGATCGTGATTCCTCAGTTGGTGCGCCGGGATTTGCAAGAATAGCAAATACGGCAGCCATCATCAGTGCGTTCAAGGGAAGCTGCATGTTGAAGTCGACGACAGAGTGAACCATGTAGGCGCCCACGGCGGCGATCGCTGCGATGTTGAAGGCAAGCCTGTCGCTCTGGCTGTCCGGCGAATGCGAGGAGAGGGATGAAAGTTTCAGAAAAGCGAATCCGCCCGCCCGCAAGTGCAGGATCAGAAAAATGACAAACAAGGCCATTCCGACGATTCCGTAGTCGGCAAGAAGCTGCAGGTAGTCGTTGTGAGCATGGATTGGGTCATTTTGAACCGAGGGATCCCTGAAGAGGCGCCCGTAGTAGAGATAGGAAAATCCGCCGGTTCCCCAAATCGGGGAAAGGTGAAACTGCTGGATCGCTGCAGGCCAGAGGATGAGACGGGGGTTTTGCGGGTCATTGATCTGCATGACACGTTCCGCAAGCGTGGGACTCATGAAGACCAGCAACAGAACTCCTCCAAAGAGCGCAAGCGCCGCGCCGACTGACAGGAGAGAGGCGAGCAGGAAATGCTCCCGTTGCATCCGCCGCCAGGACACGAGCGAAAGAATCAGCAGCACACCCAGACCGAAAACGATGCTCAGATACCCACCACGACTTCCCGAGATGGCAACTCCAGCGATGCAAACGAGCGCCGTATATCCGGTGAGGATCCTCGTCATCAGCGTTGTGCGTCCCCAGATGGTATAACTCGCGGCAAAGAGCGCAATGACTTCCATGAAACCAGCAAAATGATTTGGTGAAATGAAGAAACCGCTGGCTCTCCAGAAATGATCACGGCGCTGCGCCCAGGAGAGTGGCATCCACTGATCGCCCTGAGTGAACTGAATGACGGCGGGAACCATCTGGATCAGGGCGAGGATTCCCAAAAAGAAAAAAAGACGCTTGCGATCGATGGGACGGGTGAGCACCAGCGTAAAAAAGAGATAGATCAGGAGGCACCCCGCCATAATGAAGAACTGGAGTCTCGCGATGTATTCGATGTCCGAAAAACGGTTGCGCACCAAGACATATGCCGCGAAGAGAAGGCTTGATACGATAGCAAGCAGATCCCCTCGTTGGCTTGTTTTGATCCCCTTGTTGGAGATGAAAAAGGAGCAGAGCGCCAACAGCGCTACTCCGGGGACAGCATAGAGAAGTCGTGCTCCGCCGATGAAAACTTCAAGAAAAGCAAAAGCTACCAGAATCGGCAACAGGATGAGAAAACGCATGCGCCATTCTACACAGCATCGTGAGTCATGATCCAGCGGGGATTAAATAAAAACGATTCTATGCACACTCGTGCCTCATCTAGTGGTTTCATCATTTTATCACCACCATATGGTGTGGCTATCAATTTCGATTGTGGCAAAATTGTCACAAAAAACTCATTCCAATCAAAGTGCATCTCGAGTAAGAATAATAACGAAAGTCGGATCAGGATGATCACTCCAGTTCCATAAGAGAAAGTAATAAAAAATAGTTTTGACAAAAAGAGGGTTTTCTCTTACCCATGGCTATAGTAAATCTGCAAAACACAAATTTCACAAAAAAATCAACGCAGTAGAACCGATACAACACCCAACGAAAATACCATGAATACCTCATTCAAAAAAACACGGCGAATCGTTGCGGCGATAGCGCTGACGACTCTAGCAACTGCCATGACAGCTTCTGCGGCGAGCCAGCAGAATAATCAGCTTGCCCTTCAGCTCGGTGCCATCCAGCTCGGCTACACGACAAATGCAAATTGGTCTACTAATGCACAGCTTCTAGCGAACGCACTGACACAGGGCAACAGCGCTCTTGCGGCCACCACGACCAACAAGTACACGACCTATGTTGGTACAAACTCGGCTGCGACGAACAATATACCTGTAGCACAGTCATCCACTTTCCGTGCTCAGCTCTATGCGGCCACCTTGGCAGCGCTGAATACTCCGGTCACTAATACAAACAGGTACGCGACAATCCCTGTCTCTATCTATAATTCGAAGACTGGCAGGATAACGACGAATAAGATCACCAGCTTCGGTCTGAATCCTAAACTGACCACACCTGCAGCAGTAGTGGCACTTGCCACGGCACGCATCCCCGATCTCGCACCGGGATTGATTTCAAATGCGGTTGCTTCGACCTTGCTTGTCACCAACAGTGCCTTTGGCGTTGTTTACCCAGTCTGGGGACCACAGCCCTCAGCTTCCTCTGTTAGCAAGATCACCAGTATTACTAACACGCAGGCAATTCTCACGTTGAATGAAAAAACTCAAGCTACCCAGCTCAACAATGCTGCAGCAGCAGCCAAGTCCTCTCTAACCGCAGCCGTCAAGGCCTACCTTGCGGGGACAAAGCAATGGGCAGCAGTTCCTAAGACGACGGGGCCAGCTTCAAATAGTGTTTATCTGCCCAACTTCAGCGACAAGCCGATTGGTCCTACAGGCAACCCCCAAGCTATCGACCTCACTGGCCTTGCTAATGCAGCGGCAGCAGTAGCAGCCAATGCTATTAATGGATTAGGAGCAATCAATACGAATGGAACAACAAATACCGCAGGTCTCTATGGGAAGACGGCATCGAATGTGACCGTCATCTCAAAGGCTTTGACACAGGCAGCAGCGGCATTCCAGACAACTTCCACCAAGGTCACTCCTAATTACGCTTCAGGTGCACTTGGTGCCACGGAATTTGGACTGATCACTCAGGTGGCTGGTGTTAATAACGAGTCATGGGGGCCACAGACCTCATCAGGTATCGGAGCTATCCTTAATGGGATTGTCGTGGGAGCAGTGAATGCCGTTGGTAAAACTAATGCGACAAACCTAGGTGCCATTGCTACCGGTATAGCACAGGGATTCGCAGCAGATTACCTGCAAAGCAGCTTTTATGCTCATCTGTCGACTGTATCAGTAGCCACGTTCCTAACTGATAATGCTAACAACATTTTGCTTGCTTTTACTAATGCTGCCCACGTGACCAATGCAACTGCCTTATCAACTATAACCAGAAACATTAGTGCTGGTATAAGTAATGTCTATAATGCCTTTAACACAACGACAGGAGTATGGACATTGTCAACAGGTGCGACAGCAATTTCCGGTGCCAAGGGCATTAACCTTGGCGTCAGCACCAATACAACTGCCTTACTCAACGGTGTCGGCACACCAGTCACCGATACGATCGGACTGTAAGACTTAAGACTTCAACGAAAGCCACCTTCTCGAAATGGGAAGGTGGCTTTTTTGTGCTCTGAGTGGATTTGAACCCAATAACAATCACCATCAGAAATGACACTCTATGGCTGGTTCTGTAGACTCACTCTCTTCCCGTTCAATTCGTCCATTGAAAGACTCGGGGCCGCACGTTGTGCAACTCTTGTCCATTTCTTTCCCAGGACCGTGTAAGTGTCTCGCCAGACACCAAATCAGTGACTTGACGGGAGGTGAGAGAACTTGGCTAAGGGAGCCCCTTAAGGGGAGAGAACGTGTCGGGAGAGTATGAAAGCAAAACTCTTTCGCTACGCTGGTACATTTTCTTCCTGTGATTGCGATAATTCCTCAAATGAGTGATCATCACTTGATCAGAGGATCTTCCGACAGTAGAAATATTGCATGTCTTCACAGCTCGATGCCATTACACGCCTCTTCCGTGACGATGATCCAGAGACGGTGGGGCTGGTGAAGGAGCAGTTGGTTCTCAGGGGTGAGAGCGCAATCGAGGAACTTAGGGATCTAGTCAATGCCGACTCTGCCATTGTGGCTGCCCACGCACAGGATGTCCTTCATGCCATCGCAGGCAAGCGTGCCTCATCGCAACTGGAGTCGCTCTTGCGCCATCAAGAGGATATTCCATTGGAGAAAGCGTGTTGGCTGATCGCGGAGGCGCTGCTGCCGTGGGTGGACTGCGACGAGTTTCGCCGGATGCTTGATGAATGGGGAGGGGAACTTCGGAGACGCTTGAAGAAAACTCCCATCCATGACTCAGCAGAGAGTGTAGCTACGCTCATCACCTATCTCCACGATGAACTCGGCTTTGATGGGAATATCGAGAACTACTACAATCACGAGAATTCCCTCCTTCCGTGCGTGATGGAAAATCGCAGGGGACTCCCGCTGACCCTGACCCTGCTTTACATCTTTGTCGCTGAGCGTGCAGGAATTTCAGTTCAAGGGGTGAATCTCCCAGGACACTTCATCGCTAGGTGCGGGGAGATCTACTTCGATCCGTTTCATCAAGGCAGGATTCTCTCCATCGCCGACTGCGCCGATATTCTGGCTCGCCAGCAGATTGAGTTGAGTGACGAGCATCTTGAGAATCCCGGGACACGCCAGATAGTTGCCCGCCTGCTTGCGAATCTCCGCCATGCTTACGACATCGAGGAGGCAAGCTGGCAGAAGGGGATGCTGGATCGCTGGTTTGCCATCGTGACCGGTGAATCAGCATGAAATTGGCTAAAATCGAACTCCTCAATACAGGGAATGAACTTCTCCTGGGGGGAGTGCGCGATTTGCACCTGCAATGGTTCGGGAAGCATCTCTTTCCACTCGGCCTTAGAATAGCGAGACAGGCCACTGTGCCTGACGGATCAATCATCCGCACGGCCCTTTTAGAGACATTTTCACGTGCCGACGTGCTCATCATCACCGGGGGACTGGGGCCGACAACCGATGATATTACCCGTGAACTGGTCGCGGAGATTCTGAGTCTTCCTCTTAAACTACATCAGGAGACATTGGAGCGCATTCAGGAGCGCTGTCGAGCTCGTGGCATTCCCTTCCAGCCCCGAATGGAGCGTCAGGCAATGGCTCCCGAGGGAGCAGTGGTTTTGCCAAATGATCAGGGAACGGCGCCCGGGCTTTACATTCCTCCCGTCGAGGGAGTTTCGTGGGCCTCGCCGCATCTCTTCCTGCTTCCGGGGCCTCCCCGTGAACTTCAACCAATGGCCCTCGCCCATGTGCTGCCACGACTGGCCGAGCTTTTCTCCGGAACGGAAAAAAACGAATGCCGCATCTACAGGGTTGTCGGGATGGGCGAATCGAAGCTGGAGGCCGCCATCGGATTATCAATCTCCCAGCGGGGCGATTTGGAGGTCGGATATTGCGCGCGTCCCAACGAAGTAGATTTTCGATTGATTGGAAAATCTGAAATTCTCGACGAAGTGGAGCCCTCGATTCTGGCAGCAGTCGGCGACAAGTTGCTTTCTACAAATGACGAATCGCTCGACGAAGTGGTCGTTTCTTTGCTCCGCAAAGCGAAAGCCAGCGTGGCCACGGCGGAGTCCTGCACCGGAGGGACGCTGGCCAATCGGCTTACGGATGTGCCGTGTGCCTCGGAAGTTTTCCTCGAAGGCTTCGTCACCTACAGCAATGAATCGAAAAGCGCCCTCCTCGGAGTTCCCTCCGAGTTGATTGCCCATCGTGGTGCCGTGAGCGAGGAGGTGGTGTGCGCCATGGCCGAAGGAGCTCTGGAGAGGAGTGGGGCAACCTATGCCCTGGCAACGACAGGAATTGCCGGTCCTGGAGGAGGTTCTCCGGAGAAGCCGGTGGGCACGGTCTGGTTGGCACTAGCGGAACGGGGGCAGGCAACTCACTCGTGGATGGAGAAATTCATGACCGATCGCCTGACGTTCAAGCAACGCGCGACGCAGGCGGCTCTCGATCAGCTTCGCAAGAGGGTCCTTGCTTCACTAACTCATGACTGAAGAGGAAATCCGCCTCGGTGAAGATGAGCGTCATGAGCGTTTCTGGAAACTCTGGGGAACGTATCTCTCGGAGCGGCAGTGGGGAACTGTCCGTGAGGACTACTCCGCTGATGGCAATCCCTGGGAATCCTTTCCGTTCGATCAGTCACGGAGTCGGGTTTATCGATGGGGTGAAGATGGATTGCTGGGACTGAGCGATCGGTTTGGGAGGCTCTGCTTCGGTCTTGCACTCTGGAATGGAAAGGATCCGATTCTGAAGGAGCGACTCTTCGGGCTTTCCGGTCCGCAGGGAAACCATGGGGAGGATGTCAAGGAGCTCTACTATTATCTCGATGCCACACCCACTCATTCCTATGCCAAGGCTCTCTACAAGTATCCGCAGGGTGAGTTCCCTTACCAGCAACTCATCGACGAGAATGCCGGGCGCTCGCGAGAGGAGCCTGAGTATGAACTCCTCGACACGGGGATTTTTGCTGAAAATCGTTATTTTGATGTGCAGATCGAGTATGCCAAGGCCTCGATCACCGATATTCTGATTCGGATTAAAATCACCAACAAAGGCCCTGATACGGCCCGTCTTGTGCTGCTTCCGACACTCTGGTACCGCAATACTTGGATCTGGGGAAAGATCAGCGAAGAGTGTCTGGAGGAACCGGTAATTTCTTCGAACACTCCCAACCTGCTCTCTGCCAACCATGCGGTGATGGGAGAGTACGAGCTCGCCATTGATCCGATGTCGAGAAACGCAGAAACACAATTTCTCTTTACGGACAACGAGACCAATACGGAGCGTCTCTACGGTGCTCCTCCCCTTGGTAAAACCACAGCCCCGCTTTACTGCAAGGATGCCTTTCATGACGCCGTGGTCCATGGACGGCATGAGGCGGTGAATCCCGATCAGCGCGGTACCAAGGCAGCCGCACTTTATGATCAGATGATCCCGGCGGGAGAGAGTGTGGAATTCCGCATGCGACTCTCGGCAAAAGGTTCCTATGAGGGGTCTCCCTTCGACGATGCGTTTGAGGATATTTTTGCAAAGCAACGCCTGGAGGCCGACGAGTTTTACGAAAAGACTCTCAATCCGGCACTCACTTCCGACGAAAAACTCGTCGCGCGGCAAGCCTACGCGGGATTGCTCTGGTCGAAGCAGTTTTACAATCTTGTCCAGCCCGAGTGGGCGCAGGGGGATGCCACCATGCCTCCTCCTCCCGCAGGGCATAATACCCGCAATGCCGACTGGCAGAATATCTTCAACCGGGATGTCATCTCGATGCCCGACACGTGGGAGTATCCCTACTATTGCTCCTGGGATCTCGCCTTTCACACAGCAGCCTTTACTGGCATTGATGCCGAATTTGCCAAGGATCAGCTCATTCTGCTCCTCAGAGAATGGTACACGCATCCGAACGGCCAGATGCCGGCCTACGAGTGGAATTTCTCCGATGTGAATCCGCCCGTGCATGCATGGGCCGCCCTCCGACTCTATCGTGAGGAATCCCTGAAGGGGCGTGGAGACACCTCTTTTTTGGAAAAAGTCTTTCAAAAGCTGCTCATCAATTTCACCTGGTGGGTAAACCGCAAAGACTCCGATGGTAACAACCTCTTTGAGGGAGGCTTCCTCGGATTTGACAATATCTCCGTCTTTGACCGTTCTAGGCCACTTCCGACGGGAGGTAAGCTCAAGCAGGCGGACGGCACTTCCTGGATGGCGTTTTACTGCCTGAACATGCTCCAGATGGCCCTCACACTTTCCGAGAGTGATCCGGTCTATGAGGACATGGGGACGAAGTTCATCGCTCATTTCACCCGCATCGTTTCGGCCATGAATAATTTCTGCGGGGGCGGTCTCTGGGATGAAGAGGATGGGTTTTACTACGACATGCTTGAACTGGAAGACCGACATGTGCCCCTGAAGATCCGATCGATCGAAGGGTTCATCCCCCTGTTGGCCACCTGTTACACGACGGGAGAACAGCGGCGCAAGAGCCCAGGATTCACCTCACGGCTCCTCTGGTATGTCAAAAACCGCCCCGAGGTTGCCTGTCATCTGCTGGAGACCAACGGGGATGTTTTTGATCCCGATATCGACCATCTCCTGACCGTCACACCGAGGAACAGGCTGGAGAGAATTATGCGCTATCTTTTTGACGAGGAGGAATTCCTTTCACCCTACGGGATCCGTTCTGTTTCAAAGTACCATGATAAGCATCCGTACACCTACACGGTGAACGGGACGGTCTATGCCGTTGATTATGAGCCGGGGGAGGGGAGAAGCGCGATGTTTGGGGGAAACTCGAACTGGCGCGGTCCTGTCTGGATGCCGATCAATTACATGATCATTCAGGCATTGCGGACCTATGATCACTTCTACGGGGAGAGGCTGAAAGTGGAGTTTCCAACCCGTTCCGGCAACTTCGTCACCCTGGGAGAGGCGGCGCATCTGCTGGCTCGCCGTGTGAGTGGACTCTTCCTTCCAGACAAAAACGGTGAGCGCCCCTGTCATGGCGAAGAATCAGTCTATACGCAGGATTCGGAATGGAAGGATCTCGTGCTTTTTTACGAGTACTTTCACGGAGATTCCGGGAAGGGACTTGGAGCCTCCCATCAGACCGGATGGACGGCCTTGATCGCCGAACTACTGGCGAAGAAGGGGAAGTAGCGACGGGGAAGAGAAGTGGTAGATGCTACGGGTGCTTGCCTTCCAGGTATTCGATTGCCCCCTTGGCTGCCCGGGTTCCCGTAGCAAAGCATCCCTGCAAGAGATATCCCCCGGTAGGTGCCTCCCAGTCCATCATCTCTCCCGCGACAAACAGACCGGGGAGTCGTTTCATCATCAGGGAGTCATCCAATTCGGAGAAGGGAACCCCACCGGCTGAGGAGATGGCTTCTGAGAGCGGGCGCGGCTTGGTGAGGGGAATGGTGATCCTCTTGGCGGCCTTGGCCAGACCGAGTGGGGAATTTATTGAGTGGTGATCATTGAAGTGTCTCAACAGAGAGACTCCAGCAGGGGATAATTTCCAACTCTCGCGAGCGACATCGAGTAGATCGCCTGAAGTATGCTGAATTTTAAGAGCAAGTTCTTCTGCGGTAAATGATGGTTTTAAATCTAAAATTAGTGATGGCTTTTCAAGAGAGCGCAAGGTGGCGCCAAGCTGATAGAGTGCTCCCCCCTCCAAACCATAGCGGGTGATCAAAAGCTCCCCTGCAATGGTTTTTTCACCGGCAGTCACCTCGATATTTTTCAAAGGAAGTCCCTCTGTCTCTTGAATGATGTCCGGATTCCAAGTGACTTCCCATCCGCAGTTGGCCGAGGTCAACGGGGTGATGGCTATGCCCAGTCCTTGGAGTAGGGAAACCCATTCACCGGTGGATCCTGTTTCTGGCCAACTTCCACCTCCTAGTGCAAGGATCACGGCATCAGTTACGATGGTGGTTTTATCATGATGTTGGTGAAACTCTAGAGTAAAACGGTCATCATGTTTTATGATGCCAACGAGTTTGTGGTTTGTCAGGAAGTGTACTCCCTGCGCTCTCAGGCGTTCCACCCACCGTCTTAAAAGCGGCGCGGCTTTAAATTCCTTCGGAAAGACCCGACCGCTTGTTCCAATGAAAGTTTCGATGCCCAAGTTTTCCGCCCAGGAACGCAAGGCAGTATTATCAAATCCTGAGAGAAGAGATGTCCAATATGATTCCTTTGTTCCCTGTGAAGAGTAGCGTTTTACAAAGCGTTCCAGGGTTTCTGAATGGGTGAGATTCAGGCCTCCTTTTCCGGCGATCAGAAACTTTCTCCCAACAGACGGTTTCGCATCAAAGAGGGTGACTTTCATCCCTGATTGTGCGGCAACCTCGGCAGCTCGCAACCCTGCAGGTCCTCCTCCAATAATACTGAGACCTGCAATCTGCTCCAAAATAGATCTAATTATAAATAGTAAAAAAGACTCTTAACCAGTTGTTCTTAAGCCGCTTGCAATAGCGTTAATAGAGAGAAGAACTCGAGGGAGGAGATATTGTGCCTTGGCGGGATCATCCTTCTGGGCTGTTCTCCAGCTTCTGATGGTGGTGATCTGCTGTTCGTGAAGGGAGGCTAGGGCTCGGGCGCGAAGTTGAAGGGTTTTACCCATCCGAGGACGACGTTCATCGAGGCTCCCCCCAAAGACCTTTCTAAGCTGTTCCTTGGTTCGTTCAAATTCCGCCGAGATGATGCCGAAGATATGCGCTCTCACTTCGGGATCGGTAACGAGTGAGGCATATTCCTTCATGATTGGAAGATCCGCACTGGAGATGTTAGTTTCCACATTGGAGAGGACATAATAAAGAAAGGAATAGTCTCTCAACTCAGTCTTGAGTTTTTCAAAGAGTTCGGGTTTTTCCTTCTCCAGTGACTCCAAGGCGCTTCCGACACCGAACCAACCCGGTAGGTAGTAGCGGCATTGGTTCCAACTGAATACCCAGGGAATCGCCCGCAGATCGCCAAGGCTACGCTGACCGGAGCGCCTCTTTGGCCGGGAGCCGATCCTGCTGGATTCCAGAGCATCAATCGGCGTCGCCTGATCATAAAAGGTGATGAATCCCGGGGCGTCTATCAATCCCCGGTATGCTGTACGGCTTGTCTTTGCCAGAAAATCAGCGATGACTGATTGAGTTTCATTGAGCTGCTCAGGGCGACGGCCAGCTAGGGAAATGCCGGTGACTCCCGCCAAGAGTAGTTCCAGATGATAGGTTGCCGTAGGGATGTCAGCGTATTTCTGAGCGATGCTTTCCCCTTGTTCCGTCATCCGATGATCTCCCTGGAGAGCTCCGGGAGGCAAGGCATCGAGGAAAAGGTGTGTGGGACCGGCACCGCGACTAATAGTCCCTCCACGTCCGTGGAAAAAGCGGAGAGTGACCCCTGCGTCTGCCGCTATCTGGGTCATGGAGCGTTGGGCCTCGTGAAGTCCCCACTGACTGGCAAGAATACCGCAATCCTTGTTGCTGTCGCTGTAGCCGATCATAATCTGCTGGATTGGCTGTTCGGAATTCTGTCTGGCTAGGGAAGCCTTGATGACCGGTTCGTTGAGGAATTCCTTGAGAAGTCCCGGGCTGCGCTCCAAATCATCGAGTGTTTCAAAAAGCGGCACAATGGGCATGGGGGAAGAAAGCTGACCATCTGTCCAATCCGTCAAACCCGCTTCACGACCAAGAATCGGAATCACCAGCAAATCGGAGAGCTGCCGGGTCATGCTGACGATCAGGGCCCCGACGCCCTCGATACCATAGTCGCGGATTTGTTCTCGAAGCGTGTCGAAACAACTCAGGACGGCATCAGCTTCCGTTCCAAGCCCGATGTGTTGTTCAGCCCCCAGGAAGGGGCGGGGTGATTTGAGTTCTTCCCGAAGGAAAGCGAGGCGTTTTTCTTCCGGCCATGTTGGGAAGTTTTCCCCATCGGGAATTCCCGCCGCTTTGAGCAATTGGCTCATCGCTTTGTCGTGGGTGCCGCTATTCTGACGGATGTCGAGTTCGGCAAGATGGAAACCAAAGACATCCAAGGAGCGAAGCACTGGCCAGAGGGTTTCACGGATGAGACGCCGTCCGCCCACTTCCTCGAGACTTGCTTCAAGGATGGCGAGATCAGCAGCAACTTCCTCGGGACGTTGATAGCGGCTGCCAGATTCCATGATTCTGGCGCGCTCTCCGGTGCCGAGATGAAGGGGAAGACGGCCCTGGACCAGGAGAACAAGCTGCCGCCATGGTTCGCTGGGAAAGCGGGCGATGATCTGTTCGCCAAGAGGTCCTAGTTCCAAACGCAGCTCATTCACCCGGTCAATGAGGGACTGGGATGCTTTTTGGAAATGACTGGAAAGAGGGAGGGCTTCGGCGAGGGTGTCAAGCTGGCGGTGAAGGACGATCAGAGCGTTGAGTCGGAGATCCTGAAGGGTTTCCTTGGTGACCTGGGCCGTGACAAAGGGATGGCCGTCGCGATCGCCACCAACCCAGGAGCCGAAACTCAGCTGGGGACGCGTTTCCGGTCCGCCCATGAGATCCTGGGGAAATCCAAGCTCGTTCCATGCCCAGCGAAGGCGGGAATCAAGCAAGGTGAGGGCTCCCGGCAGGATATCACGCAGGTAGAACATCACGGCCCGTCGTTCATCGGAGACATCGGGTTGATCAAGAAAGATCTCACCGCTGCGCCAGAGCCGCTCCAGACAGATTTTGATCTTGCGGCGGATTTCCAGGCGTTCGCTCGGAGTGAGGTCCTCCCGATCCGTTTCAGCGATCAATTGATGTATCAGGCGGTGCTGGTCGAGCACGGCTCCCCTTTTTGCCTCCGTCGGATGGGCGGTGAAAACCGGTTCAACGCGAACTTTTGAGAGATAGGCGGCAATCTCCTCGGGGGTCCAGCCCTTTGCTTTCAGGCGGGTCAGATGATCTCCCCAGAATCCGCGCAACGAGGGGAGACCCTCGTGGATTTCCTTGAGACGACGGGTACGGGCGGCTGCATTGGCCTCCACGATGTTGAGCAACTGGAAGGCTATGGAATACGCCTGCTCCAATCCGCGAACACCCCCGCTGCCGGTTTCCTCCCCATTGACCCATGGAAGACGGGTGATGGTCTCATGCTCGCCAAGTTCCTCAAGCACCTCCTTGAGACAGGTCATGAGTTCGCGTAGGTCCTGGTCTATTTTGGCAAAGCCGTCGATGAGGTATTTTTGTTCCATGAAAAATCGATTCGCATCATCGGCTCTACCGATGAAAAAGCAATCTTACCGAGCAAATTCTTTGCCAAGTTTTACCTCCGGTGGTTTTTCCGGAAATATTTCACTGAGGGAATCGCTGATTCAATCCCATTCCTAGCCCAACAGTCTCGTTGCGATTAAATCAGCGCTTCCTTAGGCGAGTAACGGGTGACGTTTGTGCCACTCCGTGGATTGTTCGTAGGCGTGAGCGATCCTCAACAAGCGGCTTTCTCCAAAGGGCCGTCCGAGCAGTTGAAGGCCCACCGGAAGTTCGACCCCATCACGGGTGGAGAATCCGCATGGGAGACTCAGTCCGCAGATTCCTGCAAGATTCGTGGCGATGGTGAAAATATCGGCGAGATACATCTTGAGAGGATCATCGGTTTTCTCACCCAGGCGGAAGGCAGTTTCGGGGGAAGTGGGGGAAATGATCGCGTCCACCTTAGAGAAGGCCTGCTCAAAGTCGCGACGGATCAGTGTTCTCACCTTTTGGGCTCGCAGATAATAGGCATCATAGTAACCGCTGCTTAGCACATAGGTTCCGAGGATAATACGGCGCTTCACCTCCCGTCCGAATCCCTCGGCACGGGTTTTCTGATAGAGGGAAAGCAGATCTTTTGCCTCCTTAGAGCGACGACCATAGCGCACGCCGTCAAAACGGGCCAGGTTTGCCGAGGCCTCGGCGGTGGCGATGATGTAGTAGACGGCGACGGCGTATTCGGTATGGGGCAGGGAGATTTCCACAGGCTCTGCACCGAGGGAAACGATCTGTTTAATGGCCGCATCGACGGCGCTACGGACTCCAGGTTCCATGCCATCTACGAAATATTCTTTCGGAATACCGATGCGCAGTCCCTTGAGATCACGACCAATTTCCGCCGTGAAATCCTCATCGGGAAGCTCGAGCGAGGTTGAATCACGGGGATCGTGTCCAGCCATGGCGTTCAGAATCAGTCCGCTATCCTCAACAGTCGAGGTGAGAGGGCCGATCTGATCGAGGGAGGAGGCGAAGGCGATCAGACCATATCGGGAGACGCGTCCATAGGTTGGCTTGAGACCCACGCAGCCGCAGAGGGCGGCAGGCTGGCGGATTGATCCACCTGTGTCAGAGCCAAGCGTAGCCAGGGCGGTGCCCGAGGAGACGGCCGCGGCCGATCCTCCACTCGATCCGCCGGGGATCCGGTTCAGGTCCCAAGGATTGTGCGTTGGATAAAAAGAGGAATTCTCCGTCGAGGAACCCATGGCGAATTCATCCATGTTCATTCGACCAAAGGGGATTGCCCCTGCTTCCCGGAGGCGCTCAATCACCGTGGCATCGTAGGGGGCTATGTAGCCTTCAAGAATACGGGAGGCAGACTGGGTTGGCTGGCCCTTCACATTGATGGCATCCTTGATGCCAATCGGAATGCCTCCCAGGGGCTTGGATNNGATCAGCGGCAGCAGCCGCTATTTTTGCCGTTTCCAGATCGCGTCCCAGATAGGCTCCGATCTGCGGATCCAGAGAGGCAATCCGGGACTCCAGTCCCTCGATGAGTTCCACGGGAGTAATTTCCCCGGAGCGCAGCAGGCGTCTGGTTGCGGCGATACTTTGGAAGGGTGTGAAAGCACTCATGAAAATGATGATGGCCTCCTAATCGAGGACTTTGGGCACAACAAAGAGACCGTTGGCATTGTGAGGGGCATTGCCAAGCATGGTCGCTTTCGGAAGACTTTCCTCCACGACATCCTCTCGGATCACGTCAAAAACGGTGATCGCATGGGCCGTCGGTTCGATTCCGGAGATATCGAGTTTGTTCATCTGCTCGACATGATCGAGAATACGTCCGAGTTGGCCGCCAAAAATCTCAACCTCTTCCGGGGTGACTTCCAGACGCGCTAAACGTGCCAGATAGGGGACATCAATCGTGTGATGGGGTGTCTGCGAGGCAGGGGATGGTTCGGCCATGGAATCTGTGATTGGAAAATGGAGATATTTGTAAACTCAGCACTTCCCTAAGTTATTGTTTGTGCTTGGAAACCGTGGAGGGATTGCTTGTGGTAGGTTCGAGGATCTTTTTTAACTGATCCGCATCAGCCGACGGGGCGGGAGCGTCGGTTTGGGTGGGATTTACTTGAATGGCTTGCTGGAATGCTGGATCAGCAGCCAACTGTTGGAACATGGCCTCCCTCGAAATCTGCTGGAGGGCGGCATTCCCCCCGAGCAGCACGGCCTGGTGAAGCGAGGCATAGGCGGCCTCGCGCTGACCGGTGATGAATTGGTATTTGCAGATGGTGTAAGGGACATCCCATTGGGTGGGTTGTGCTTTCTGCAGTACTAGGGCAACTTCCAGAGCCTTCGGAATTCTCTGTTGAGAGGCGTAGAAGTTGATCATGTCGCGCAGGAAGCCGACATCATTGGGAGATGCGGCAATCGTGTTGGAGATGATAGCGTCCATTTCCGCCTGACGTGCCAGGATGAGCAGGCTCTGAATGACCGGCGAAAGAAGCTGACGGTTCCCGGGATCGGACTGCAGTGCCGCGAGTTGGGAGGGGAGGTCCTGAAAGGCTTTCAAACGAGCTTCCGTGATCACCTGAAGGTGTTGAAGTTGTTTGCTGTTGGGATCGATCGGGAGGCTCTCGGCGATGAGATCACGGGCATCCTTGAAACGACCTTCCGCAGTCAAAAGATTGACAAGATTTCCAGTGGTTTCCGTATTCGCGGGCCAGAGATAGAGTGCCTGTCGATAGGCCTTTTCTGCATCCACACCCATGTTGCGGAACATGTAGATATTGCCCCCTGTGTTGCGAAGCTTGGCAAAGGAATGGTGAGCCAATTCGTCATTCTCGAATCCCGGAGTGGCTTCCAGATGGTTCTTAATATAGTCATCCCACCAGGCGATGTCCTTTTCGGCGGTGCCGGGAGGAAGTGCTGGGAGCGGATCGTGCTGGATTTCGTAGCAGAGTCCATGGGGCACGGCGTAAGGATAGGACCATGGCATCGGGAAGCTCTCTTCCACGAAGAAATGACGGGGGGTGCCATCGGCCTTATCGCGGTTATGGAGGAAGATCCATTCACCCACGGCGGAGTTCAGGGCCACGGGATCACTCTGAGGATTGGGAGTGGTAGCGGGATTTTCCTGATATTTTCGCATCAATCCCTCGAAGAGTTCCATGATCTCTTCACGGTGAGGCAGAACAAGATATTCCTTCGGATAGGTGTGGTCACGTCCCAGAAGCTTTTCAACCCAGTTAAATTCCGTTGGTCGCTCGGTCGTGTAGTGCGAGCGGATGTAGCGATTGTAAAAAGTGTCTGCCAGTGCATTCTGGGTCACGATGTAGAGATCACGACGGTCGAAGTTCGGATCCCTTTTGTACTTTTCAAAGCTTTCTCCAAAGACCATGTAGGTCGGTACGAACCGACCCGGATCGGTGCCGCCAAAAACGAAGCTGTCCTTGGGAAGATCGGCCAGCATGTCATGGCCGTACATCCATCCGAACCAATGGCCCCGCTGGGAACTCTGGGGAAGCGAGACAACGAATGTGTAGATGGAAGTCCCTGCCATCAGCGCCACCACCCCCCATCCTAGCCATTTCGCCCGGGGAAATGATGCCTCAAGCTTTGCATAGAGCACGGCTCCTCCGAAACAGGCCAGCATGATGAAGAAGGCATAGCCGAGACTCACATACTGGTACTGCATATCCCAACCGGCGTTGTCGTATCCGTTGGGGCTCATGATCGTTTCGAGGAAGGCAGAGAGACAGAAGGCGATGACGAGCAGGTAGAACCAGATGCGTTGTTCGCGGGGAAGTCGCCAGAAAAGCGCAAACGTCAGTAAGACTAGAACGATCGGGATCGGAGAGAAATTCTGCACCATCACCTTCCAATAGACCTTGCAGAATCCCATGAAGGATTGCATGGCGGTTTCCTCGTCGGGTGATTTTGGTCCCTTCGGCTTTTCAGCTGGCGGTACTCCCATCAGTTTTCCGATCGTTCCCTGCAACTGATCGGCGAGCGTTCCCCAGTACTGGGAGCGATTAATGGCGTAGAAGAAACCTTCCGAGGTGCTGGTATAACTCCAGTTCATGGGAGGATTCGTCGAGGAAGCCAGGGGCATGTAGGCGTAGGGAAGCAGTCCTACAACAACTGCCACCACAAGAAGCAGCCCCTGACGCCACTGTGTGAGTTTGCGCTGAAGCAGAATCAGAAAGATGAAGGCAATCCAGACGGTGTAACTCAGACGCACCGCAGCCTTCATCGATGCCGCATGGTATTGGTCCGTTGAAATGTAGGCGAAGCCAAGGTAGAGCGCGCTGGCAATGATGAGGCTGTAAACGGCATATTCCCAGAAAAGTTCGGCATGCAGGAGCAAAATGACCAGCAGAGGAAGGAGGGCGAGCGCCAGGGTGGTGTGGTGGTTGCTCATTCCGAGCGCGAAGAGGAAGACCACCCAGACAAAGGCATTTTTCCAATAAGGTCGCCTGATCCAGACATAACAGAGCATCAGCAATGTCATCATCAGGCAGACATGGAGGGCGTAGAGGCCCTTGCCGACGACCGCATGGGACCAGACTGGTGTTACCCAGGCGAAGGTCAGGGTGGAGGCGACCGAGAGAATGATGGCGGGGAGTTTCTTGACTCCAATCCAGCGGGTGGCGTTGAGGGCTATGAGGCTGAATATTCCGACGGCTGTTGCCGTGCAGAGACCCGAGAAGAGATTGATCTTCCAGGAGCCATTACCAAAGGGGATCAGATGGCTGAAGAGACCAGCAAGAATCGTCCAAAGCGGATATCCAGAGGGGTGCATCACACCGAAATGCAGAGCGGCCGTGGCCATCTCTCCATCGTCATTCAGACCGATGTTTGGCATGGTCGTGCTCCAGTAAACGACCAGGGAAAGTAGGGCGCAAATCAGCGCTATCAGGCGCTCCTGCTTGTTAAATACCCGGAACGGATGAACGCGTTCCTCTTTTTCTAAGGAGGATTCTGGGACGCTGGAGGCAAGTTGAGAGGTGCTCATGAGAAAAGAATGAAAAGTGGGGAGGGAGTCGGGGAGGGTGAGCTAGGATTTTTTTGGAGTGCGGCTGAATCCGCTCTGGATCAGCAGGCGCCAGACCATGAAAAGAGCCTCAACCACAATTTTCTTGGACATCTTGGAAGTGCCTTCAACCCGATCCGAAAAAATGATGGGCACTTCAACCACACGGAATCCGTGGCGCCAGGTTCTGTGGGTCATTTCAACCTGAAATCCATAGCCGTTTGAGCGGATGGAGTTCAGACCGATGGCCTCAAGTGTGTTGCGCCGCCAGCATTTGAATCCTCCCGTCGGATCCCAGATTGGAAGACCTGTGATCCACTTCACGTAGAACGAGGCACCCACGCTGAGCACCAGGCGTTTCAGTGGCCAGTTGATGACGCGTATTCCACCGGCATAGCGCGAGCCGATGGCAAGATCGGCATTGTTCTCACGGATACCAGCCAGCAGTTTGGGCACATCGTCGGGATTGTGGGAGAAGTCCGCATCCATCTGCACCACGAGGTCGTAGCCATGATCAATGGCCCATTGAAAACCCGCAAGATACGCGCGTCCGAGGCCGTTTTTAGCAGTGCGCGATAGGAGATGAAGGTGCGGTTCACGGGCCGCTGTTTCGCTGACCCAGGCACCGGTGCCATCGGGTGAACTGTCGTCCACGACAAGAATCTCAAGACCTGCATTCTGGCTGAAAAGGCGCTCGACCAGCTTGGGAAGATTCTCCCGTTCATTATAAGTGGGGACTACGACAATCGCGCGTTCTGACATGGAAATGTATTGGTTTTGAAAAGGTTAAAAGCTAGCTGATGGGATTGCCGCGTCCAGCGTCAATTCTTACCTCAAGTCACCATCCACGCGTTTCAATCAGGGAGTATTCTGAATGCCATACTCTTCCCTGATGTTCTTTTCATCGGATTCACAGGTCGAGGCGTCCAGATAGATCGGGCCCACCGAGCCTTCGAGAATGATTTTATGAAAGCCGTTGATCGGGTGTTTTTCGGCCTCAGCGACATCGGAGAGGGCATTAATTTCCCGGTCGTTGATGCTTTCCACAGCCCGTTTTCCCAGATCCTGGAATCCTACCGTCTGGGCGGATGGAAACAGACTTGAGAGGATCACAATGTGGCCCTGTTTCCGGGGCAATTCATGCTGATAGGCATCAAGATAGACCAGATTTTGAGGTGCTTCACGCAGCCAGTCACCCCCCCATTCCCTGAGATAGGGGCGGGAAAGTTCCTCAAAGAGAAGAGGACCCAGGAAGGTGTAGGCGACACGATCCCCCTCAAGTCGCGATGGAACGATTTCCGAAGCGAGGTTGCCTCCTTCCAATATAAGAGTTGTTTTGTTGGTGACGCCATGGGCTTCCCCGTTATTTCGGAAATAGGTGATTTGCATCGGATCGCCAGGGGAACTTTCCAGGCTGGCCAGATTGTTAAAGGTGATCTTGCCATACGTGGGATCAAGATAGTTTCCCTCGCCATCAATAACATAGCCGGCGGCCTTGATGATGAGATCTCCTTTGCGGATGCCAGCCTTTTCAGCGGGTCCATCCGGCTCGACCCAGGTGACATAGACACCATTGCGATCGTCTCCATTGCCGAGCCATTCATGTAGTGTTGACCCCCTGACTTCTTCCCAGCCTAAACCGGCGCGAGCGAGTCCGTGATAGTTCTGATGTGCTGATTCTTTCAGGAATCTGGCGATCAGGGGTGAGGGGATGATGTCTGCGGTCTGGATTTTTGGATCATAACGCATCACCAACCCTGCCAGTTTTCCGTTTAGAAGAGCGGGAATAACGAAGCTGTCTTCTCTCTGGGGGATGCTCGTTGAAGCCAGATAAGTGAGATAAGCCGCCCCATCAGAGGGGTAAGGCATGACCGCGATTGTGTTTACGGTCGCCGTGGAGAGGGCGGAAGCTCCGTTCTGTTCCAACTGAACGACCTCAAGCGGACTCCCTGTTTTCACCGTGGTGGCAAGTGCGAGGGGGATGGTCCCGTTGAGAATCCCGGGATCGACGGGCTTGATCACCGCGAGATTGCATTCCTCGTCAATGGCCTCAATCGTGGCTGTCGATTTCGGACCATCTTCAGGTTTCTCCAATTCAATGTAGGTGGCATGGGCTACCATGTCCGCGGTGACCAGCAACCTGCCTCCCTCGATCACCGTGGCAAGTCCGGAGCGTGTAAAGGGCTGTTTCTTCAGCCAGGGACGGAGGAGGTCGGGATATTGGATGGTCGAGATGACTCGCAGGACAGAAGAGGTCACCGGATGAGGCTGATCGCTTGCAACTTCCTTGTGACAGGAGGGGATCAGATTCAGCAAACCAGTCGCGACAATCGCGACAAGATGCAGAGGAATGGAGGAGGCGCTCATCGTCTGCGATTAGGGGTTCAGATTTTCCACGGCAGGGATGCGGTAGCTCTCCAGAATACGCGGAGTGGCGTTCATGACTTCCTGGCGCTTCAACACGATGGGCACCCCGTTTCCCAACAGGGTGATGACATCAAATTTTGACGGCGAACTAAAAGCGGTTTTAGCGTCCTGGAGGGAGCGGATTTTTATACCGTTGATGGCATCGACGATTCCAGGATGAAGTCCGTCACAGTCTTTATTGACCGGATCGGCCAGAATCCTGCTTAGCACAACGACCTCGGGCCTTTCCAGATAGAGATGGCGGTCAACAAAATCCTCGAAGGTTCTCCGGAGTCGCAGATCTCCGGAGCCGATGGCCTCCATGAAATTGCGGTCCATGGGCTGGAAGAGCAGACCTCCATAGAGCAGATAGCGCGGTTTTTCATCATAGGCACGGGCCTGCATGTGAAAGGGCCATGTGCCGAGTAGTGAAAATTCCACCTTCCGAAGGGTTCCATCCCGAAGGATATCAAAGGAGACTTTGTCACCGGCAAGTTTTCGTTCGACCACTTCGGGCATGTCCACGGAGGCACCCTCCAGATCGACACGACCGTCGCTACTGATCGGGTGTGAGTCGATGGCAACCAAGATGTCGCCCTGTTGCAGAAAACCTGCCGAGGAGCCTTTTTCCTGCACATCGGTGACGAGAATGCCGCCGGGGAGTTGATCCACCCCCAGCGCCTTACGGGATGCCGGGGAGATTAAGGGGCGGTAGGAGATGGAGAGATCGGTGTACCCAGTGTAGGAGCCCTTGGAGATATCGAGTAAAAAACGGCTGATCACCGGTGTCGGAATCATGAAGCCGACATTCTGCGCTACTTCACCGGAATATCCCTGAAAAGCGACGCCAACCACCTTGCCATCCTGAAGTACGGGACCGCCGCTGTTTCCGGGATTGATGGCGGCATCGATCTGGATTACCAGATGGGAATCCACGGCGGAATGGGAATAACTTTCAAAATCTATCCTGGAGACCACTCCACGCGTAACGCTGAGTCGCTCCCCTCCAAGCGGGTAGCCATAGACACTGACTGCAGATTCGATCTTTGGTACCCCTCCGATCGAGAGCTCCTTGGTGCCGTTGAAGAAGGAATCGTCATCCACGCTTAGAATCGCGAGGTCACAGTCATGGGCGATGAATCGGACATGGGCGATGAAGGGATGACTGACTCCCTCGCGGGTGAGGGTGATGAAGCGGGCATTGCTGACGACATGGGCGTTGGTCAGAATACGTTTTCCACTGATGACGATGCCCGAGCCGACGCCCCCCTCGATGTGACCTGCATCCCACGGGGAGCGGTAATCAGGTTCCTGCATGGCGACCTCGATCCTGACAACGCTGGAGGAGAGATCAGCAGGGGGAGGGGCTCCTGCTTCAGCGGTTGGTGCTTTTCCGGGCAACTCCGTGACGCAGGGCAGCATCAGAAAACTCAGAATGGGGATCAGTCTCCGGTAATGCATCAAAGGCCTCTACCATTGTCCGAGATTTCGTGTTGTGCAACAACGAGGTGATCGAACCGCTGTGATTGTATGAAGGAATTCCATTGCCCCACTCCCCGCGCTTCCTCATAAATGGCGCCCATGATTCAACACGACCCTTGGGGTGTTCTCTTCGATTGGGATGGAGTGGTCATCGATTCTTCCTCCCAGCATGAACGCTCCTGGGAACTTCTCGCCGCCGAGCGGGATCTTTTCCTTCCCGAAGGGCATTTCAAGGCCGGTTTTGGGAAAAAGAACGAGATCATCATCCCGACTCTTGGCTGGGGGGATGACCCGGCGATCATCCGGGAACTGGCAGACCGCAAGGAGGCCCTCTACCGTGAGCTTGTCGCCGCGGAGGGAGTGACGATTTTACCCGGAGCACGCGAATTGCTTGAGGCCTTGAAGGGAGAGGGTATTCCACGTGCGGTCGGTTCCTCAACCCCCCGGGAAAACCTAGACGCTCTGTTTGCAACGACCGGCCTGGATGCGCTCTTTGACGCAGTGGTCTGTGGGAGTGATGTTTCGCATGGAAAACCTGACCCGGAGGTTTTCCTTTCCGGAGCTGCGAAACTGGGGCTTCTCCCCAGCCGCTGCATTGTCATCGAAGATGCTTTTGCAGGCATCGAGGCCGCCCGTCGTGGTGGCATGAAGGTGGTCGGCGTTGCCACGACAAATCCCGTTGAATCGCTGGATCAGTGTGATCTGGCGGTGGTTTCCCTGGAGGAAGTAACCCCTCGCAGGCTAGCTGCACTCTTTTCGGACAGCCTCTTATGACAAGCTTTTCCTTGGCGGCCCTAGACTCACCCGGAGACTATGCGTCGGTTCTTCTTGTTCCGCTCGGATTGATCCTGATCGGGGGTTTTTTTGTGATGGCAGATGTCGTACTCCTGAAACGTCGGGGGGATGCCGACAGTGTCACCTCTTTTCTGGGACTTGGGGCACGCCCTCGCCCCGGGTTACGCCTTACTTCGGTTTTCTTCTTCACCCTGGCTTCCGTCCTGGCCTCGCGAGACCTGATCGCCCTGCTCCAGAATCTCAATCCGATGCTGCTCGCTATCGCCATCGGACTGACATCGACATTGCTTGCCTTCTGCATTCTGTTGTTAGGAATCCTTCTTCCACGGGGTCTCGGGGAGTCGCTTCATGAGTCGCTTCCCATCAGGGCGCTCTCCCGACTGGCGCGCTGGCTGACGATTTGGATCGATCCATTGGCCGAACTCGGCTGGCTCTGTGTCTCGGTGATCCTTCGGGTGCTCCACCTGGATCGCAGTCGTTCCGCCGAGGAGCGAGAGGAAGAGGTGCGTCAAATGATGGATGAGGGGCTCTCCACGGGGGCTTTTGACGCCGCTGAAAAGGAGATGGTCGAAGGGGTGCTGGAACTCGATGAACAGACCGCAGCCGAACTCATGACACCCCGTTCACGGGTGGCGTGGCTTGATCTGAATGATTTGGACGAGGTGAACTGGAGGAGGATGGCAGCCGCAGGGCATTCTGATTACCCGGTTTTTGAAGGGAATCGGGATAATATCAGGGGGATGGTTTCTGTAAAATCCCTCTGGGCCAATATCTCCCTTGCCGGTGCTGTGAAGCTGGCGGATGTCATCACACCCGCGCTTTTTGTTCCTGCCACGATGACTGCCCCCCGATTGATCGAGGAATTTCGAAAGGTCCGCAAACATGTCGCGCTGGTGGTCGATGAATTTGGAGTCGTCGATGGCATGGTGACGCTCAAGGATGTGGTCGAAGCCATTGTCGGCCAGTTACCGGAAAAGGGAGTCCGTCAGCACTATCCTCAGATTATTCGCCGGGAGGACGGAAGTTGGATCATCGATGCTCAGCTTGATTTTGAAGTGACCGCAAACGAGATCAATCTGGTGCTGGACCACGAGGAGTTGGAGACCAACCGTTATCAGACCATCAGCGGGTATGTACTCCATCATTTCGGGCACATCCCGGAAGAGGGGGATACGCTCGAGAAGCACGGATTTCGTTTTGAGATCATCGACATGGATCGCCAACGTATCGATAAGCTTTTGGTCACCCGTCTTGTGCAGCCCCAGGTGATCCAGGGCACCACGGATTGAGCGGCCCATGAGTCCTCACTTCATAGAACTCTTCCCCTTTAACACCTGTTGGTGGGCCTACCTGCTTTTCTGTCTGCTCATCCTCGGCGCTCTCTTTGTTGATCTGAAGGGTCGGAGTGGCAACGAGAAGGCCATCAGTCACAAGGAGGCACTTTTAACGGTGATCACGTGGATCGCTCTGGCCCTCCTGTTTTGTGCCGGACTCAATCTCTACGGACGCTGGCATTTTCCACTCGACCCACGGCTTGCAGGACTTGACCCGGTGGCGCTTGCTCACCAGTGTAGTCTCGATTTTCTCTCCGGCTATCTTGTTGAGCAGAGCCTCTCGATCGACAACCTCTTTATCTTTCTGGTCGTTTTTGACTTTTTCGCCATCCCGGAGAAGTACCGCCACCGGATCCTCTTTTACGGCATCATCGGAGCACTCATTTTCCGGGGCATCTTCATCGCCCTGGGATCGCTCCTGATGCAGATCTCCTGGGTGCCGATGATATTCGGCCTCTTCCTCATTCTCACCGGATACAAAGTCGCCTTCGGTCCCGAGAACCATCCCGATCCCTCCAAGAATATCGTGATCCGCTTACTCAGGCGTCTGATCCCGATTACGCCAACTTTCCACCGTCAGAAGTTCTTCGTCCGTGACGGAGGCCGTTGGTTTGGAACGCCGCTCCTGGTCACGCTGGTTTTCATCGAGGTCACCGACATCATCTTTGCCGTGGATAGCGTTCCGGCAATCTTCGGCATCACCCGGGAGCCGTTCATTGTCTTCACCTCCAATGTCTTTGCGATTCTGGGTTTGAGGGCACTGTTCTTTCTGCTCGCCGGGATGGCAACCCGCTTCCACTACCTGAAGTATGGACTTGGATTCATCCTCCTCTTTGTAGGCGTCAAAATGGCCTGGTTTGATCATCACTTTCCCGGAGGCAAGTTCCCGACTGCCTGGTCGCTTGGGATCATTCTCCTGGCACTTTTACTCTCCGGATTGGCTTCGTGGCTGTTTCCGCGAGGGGAGAAAAAATAACAGAAGTCTCACGCGGAGGAGAGTACAGGGAAGTTTGTATTTCCTCCCTCTCCGTGTTCTCCGCGAGCCCCGCGTGAGAATCTCGGGAAATAATCCAGAGACGATTCTGGCGGCCACAGATTCCTGATTAATTCTTTGGCCTTCTCTGCCCTTGGAAATGCTCATCCCTTAGAGCAATTTTGATTTA
>DKEN01000090.1:0-19721 GCA_002452515.1 Spartobacteria bacterium UBA6821
CTTTCCTACAAGGTTGACAACACCAACCGTTCCATTGCCACCAAGGTAAGCGGAGAGATCGGCTACCAGTATGGTGAGGAGGGACTTCCCGAGGGAACCGTTGAACTGAACCTGACCGGCACAGCTGGACAGAGTTTTGGGGCATTCCTTGCGCCGGGCATCCGTCTCATCCTCACAGGTGAGGCCAACGATTATGTTGGCAAGTCGATGAGCGGGGGCGAGATCGTGATTAGGCCGCTTCCTGATCATCACTTCCTGCCGGAAAACAACAGCATCCTCGGTAACACTGTCATGTATGGTGCCACCGGCGGCGTGCTCTTTGCCAATGGCCGCGCTGGTGAACGCTTCTGCGTCCGCAATTCCGGTGGCGCGGCGGTTGTCGAGGGTATCGGTGATCACGGGTGTGAATACATGACGGGAGGTACCGTTGTTGTCCTTGGCTCAACCGGCAAAAACTTTGGGGCAGGTATGACGGGCGGTATCGCCTTTGTCTACGATCCCGAAGGGAAATTCCTCGGACGTTATAATGATCAGCTCGTCGGAGCGGAGAAACTCTCCGGTGCCGCCGATGAAGCAGTCCTCAAGGAACTTGTTTCCAAGCATGCAGAGAAGACAGGCAGTCCTCTGGCAGCCCGACTTCTAGCAGACTGGCCAGCATCGCATACAGCCTTCTGGAAAGTCACTCCTCATGTCCCGGCCGCCAAGCCGATCGAGGCAAAGAAGGATGAGGAGGAGGCCGGTAAGACCATTATCACCGAGGCCATCACGGCTTCGGCTCCCAAAGGTGCTTAACAGAGACTGCCGGGAAATTTTTGACCACAGAGAAGGGACAAAGAGACTGCAAAGGAAACCGCGAAGATGATTCTTCGTCAGATGGATTCCGTATCACGGAGTCCATGCCTTTGACTGCTTTTCTTTGTTTCCTTCTTGGATGGCCCTCTGTGGTAAAATCTTTTACTCCCCGTCGATCATTTTTCGGACGAACCGTTTTTGATTGCTGCGGATAATTTAGGCGATGCACATTAATCACATGACCATCAAGACTGACCAGCTTGCTCCGAAAATCGTCCAGCAGCTGGCAGTCTTTCTAGAGAACAAGCCGGGAGCCCTTGCCATGGTCTGTGATGCCTTGGCCGCTTCCAAAATCAACATTTTCGGCCTCTCCGTTTCCGACACGACGGATCACTCCGTTGTGCGGATGGTGGTGAGTAATGCCGAGAAGGCGATTGGCATCTTCGAGGAGCATGGGGCGCTGGTGGTCGAAAGTGATGTCCTCATGATTCAAAACGACAACAAACCGGGCAGCCTCTCGCGAATCGCCCATGCCTTGTCGGAGAAAAAGATCAATATCGACTACGGCTATCTTGCCTCCATGCCCTCTGCTAAAAAGGGTTTGCTGATCCTCCGGGTGACAGATGCGAAGAGGGCTTTAACTATCCTAAAAAAACTCGACGTTCAGTAGCATAGGCTGACGCATGACCCCTTGCTACCTCCTCAAAATCAAATCACAGAGCCAGGAGGAGGCGGTAATCTAGGAGATATGTGTTCAAAAAAAGAGGGGATATTCTTGAATTTGACCAGGGGGACTTGTAGCCTTGTGGCGCTGTCAAGATGACACGCGGATCACTTTTCCAATGACCTCAACTCAAGCCCAGGTTCCTAGCGATAGGCATCCTCTGGTGTTGGTCATTAACTCGGGGAGCAGTTCGCTGAAATTTGCGCTTGTGACGCCCGAGGGCGGGGAGATTGTCGTCTCAGGTCTTGCGGAGCGGCTCAATAGCCCTGATGCCCTTCTGGAGATCAAATCCGCCGAGGGATCCAAGGAGTCGTATGCGATTTCCACAGCCGGTCACGCGGAGGCTCTCGATGAAATGCTTCGGCACCTGAGTTCTTACCATATTGATGCGGTAGGTCATCGTGTCGTGAATGGCGGCGAGAAGTTCAATGCAAGCATCCTGTTGGACGATGATTCCGAGACAGCGATCGCCGCATGCAGCGATATCGCGCCCGTTCATGCCCCGGCCAACGCCCTTGGTATCCATGTGGCCCGGAAGAAATTTCCCGAACTGCCGCAAGTGGCCGTGTTTGATACGGCCTTTCATCAGAGTATCCCGGAGCATGCCTTCAGGTACGGTGTCCCCGATGAATGGTATGAGACCCACAGGGTTCGGAAATATGGATTTCATGGCACGAGTCACTGGTTTGTTTCAACCCAGGCGGCTGCCCTGCTGCGCAAGTCTCCCGAAGAGTTGCAGGTGCTCACCGCCCATTTGGGGAATGGATCGAGTGTCTGTGCCATCCGTGAGGGGAAAAGTGTCGATACGAGCATGGGCTTCACTCCCTTGGAAGGACTTGTGATGGGGACGCGGTGCGGCGATATCGATGCGAATGTCCTGCCCTTTATCCAGCAGCGGACAGGGCTCCCACTCTCAGAGATCATCGACATTCTGAATAAAAAAAGCGGACTGCTCGGCATTTCCGGGATCAGTAGTGACATGCGCACACTCCTCGCTGCCGAAGTCTCCGGAAATGAGAAGGCTCGCCTTGCCGTGGAGATTTTCTGCTACAAGCTGGCCCGCAATCTCCTGGCACTGACGGCGGCACTGGATCGCGTGGATGCGCTGATCTTCACAGGCGGCATTGGTGAGAATTCCAGTGTAGTCCGTCACCGCACGCTCGATCATCTTCGTATCCTCGGTCCGGTTCTCGACCCTGAATTGAACGCCTCGAATGGCGCGAGTGCTACTGATATTCGGGGTCGGATTTCAACTGTTGATTCGCGGCTGCTTGTCCTCGTGGTCCCTACCAATGAGGAACTGGTGATTGCTCGTGAGACCGCAAATCTTCTTCATTCATGAACATGGCGCATACTCTCTTTTTAGCGCCCGTGGGAAGCGGGTGCGGTCTTACCTCCATTTCACTTGGACTTTTCCGCGCCCTCGATAATCACGGCATTCGCGTCGCTTTTTACAAGCCGATCGGTCAGCCCACTGGTGGCGACGATGGGCCGGAACGCTCCACGCATTTCATCCGAGCGACCACCTCGCTGCACCCCTCGGCGCCCATTCCCCTGGAGGTAGCGGAACGGCTGATTGGCACAGGGCATCTCGATGAACTCTTGGAGCGTGTCGTCCGAGCCTTCCACGAATCGGCGGGAAATGCCGATGTGGTCGTTGTTGAGGGACTGATCCCCCATGCGAATTCAAGCTACACTTCGGAACTCAATCTCCATGTCGCACGCACCCTGAGTGCCGAAGTGATTCTCGCCTGTTCGGCTGCCGAGGACACGATGGTCGAAGTCGAGGAACGTATCGAGATCGCCGCCCAGCAGTTTGGCGGTGTTAGCAGAAAAGGGGTGATCGGCTGCATCATCAACAGGATACCGGTTCTTTTCCGCCGATCCCCGGCTGAGATTCGTGAGGAGTGGACCCACAACAGCCATCTACTGAAACCCAATCGTTGTCGTCTGATCGCCGCCATTCCGCAGAACTTGGAACTCACCGCCTGTCGGACGATTGATATCTGCCGCTATCTGGACGCCGAAATTATTAATGAGGGGGAATCGCTGACCCGCAGGGTTAAGAAGATCTCGTTGTTGGCGCGCACCGTTCCGAATTTGACGCATACCTTTACGCCCGGTGCCATCCTGATCACGCCTTCCGACCGGATTGATGTGATCCTCGGCATCGCCATGGCCTCGCTTAACAAGATCCCGATGGCCGGTTTGTTACTCACTGGTGATACGAGCATCGAGGAGAAGATCATGAATCTCTGCCAGCCTGCCTGGCAGACCGGACTTCCTGTTTTTCGAGTCGCCTCGAACAGTTGGGAGACGGCCACGCATCTCAGCCGGATGAGCAATGAGGTTCCGGCCGATGACATCGAGCGGGCGCAGCTCACGATGGAATTCATCGCTAGCCATATTGATGCTGATTGGATCACTTCTCATAGCGTGGCGCCCGTTGAGGTCAGGATGTCTCCCGCGGCTTTCTGCTTCCGATTGGCGGAGATGGCAAGGAAAACGCGGCGACGCATTGTGCTTCCCGAAGGAGAGGAGCCGCGCACGATCCGTGCCGCAGCCCTGTGTGCGGATCGTGGGATTGCTCATTGCATCCTGCTCGGGAAGCCGGAGGTCATTGCCCAGGTGGCCAGAAACCAAGAAATCGATCTGCCTGCCGGTGTCGAGGTCATCGATCCTGAGGGCGTGCGTGCGCATTATGTCGCTCCGTTGCTTGAGATGCGCAAGCACAAGGGACTCACGCTCAAGGATGCCGAGGAGATGCTGGAGGATACGGTCTGGCTCGGAACGGTGATGCTGGCGCTCGGTGAGGTAGACGGACTTGTTTCCGGAGCACTTCACTCCTCGGCCAATACAATCCGTCCCGCCCTGCAGATCATCAAGACACATCCCGGGGTCAAAGTGGTTTCCTCCATCTTCTTCATGTGCATGCCCGAACAGGTTCTCATCTATGGAGATTGCGCGGTGAACCCGAATCCTGATGCTGATCAATTGGCTGACATCACGATCCAGAGTGCAGAATCGGCGATTCGTTTCGGCATTCCGGCCAGGGTTGCCATGATTAGTTATTCCACAGGAGAATCGGGATCGGGCGCCGACGTCGAAAAGGTTCGCGAGGCGACCGCTCTTGCCAAAGCAAAGCGTCCCGATTTGCTCATCGACGGGCCGCTACAGTATGATGCTGCGGCCATCCCCGAAGTGGCCGCGCAGAAGGCTCCCGGCAGTGCCGTGGCGGGCAATGCCACCGTCTTTATCTTCCCCGATCTCAATACAGGCAACACTACCTACAAGGCAGTGCAACGGAGCGCCAATGTCATCAGTATCGGTCCGATGCTTCAGGGACTGAAACGCCCGGTGAATGATCTTTCACGTGGTGCCCTGGTGGAGGATATCGTCTATACGATCGCGCTGACTGCTATCCAGGCGGGACAAGCATAGCCCGTCTTCTTCTCCGGAGGCCGGTGTGTAAAACACGCTGAAGAGAACGCTGCACAGTTCGGTGACCGCGAGGGGGGATCCCTCTTTGGCTAATCCTCTCCTGAACAAGGGTATGGCCTTTTCCTACACGAGAGGGGTGTTTGGACCTGAGGTAAAAAAGCCATCACCATATGGCGGCTAGTATTTTTATTTATAATTAAAGATAACAAGATAAGTGTTTATCTTATAAAACAAGATGGCGTATTTTAACAGATTAAAAAAAGATATTGCGCATAATGATAAAAGAATTATAATGAACCTATGAAAGCAATACCGTTGATTCTTTATTTAGGTTTCCTGGCTGCGTTCTCGATCAATTCGCTCAAGGCAAGCCAAGCCTTCGGCAGTATCAATAACTTTGATACGGTCAATGACACCGGCACCAACTGCCATGGTTTCGAAATCGAACTAGATGGCATTCATAGCAAGGATATCACCTACACCTATGATTGGAACCATTACGGCACGCCCGTGATTTCCGAGGACAATACCGATACGAACAATCCAAAAGTTTTTGTCGTCTATCGTGCAACCTTCACCAATAACTCCTGGTCAGCCTATACGGCTGTTCCCGCCGCACCGATCGCTCCGACGATGGGGCATCAGTTCACGGATCCTTCAACAAATTTCGGGGGAGAACATTTCGGAGTGGGCTATTCCGCTGTACCAAGCAGCATACGCTACAATTGGCTGCAGGATGATGGATTGGGCAATCTCATCCTTGGTCCAGCTGTCAGCGTGTCCACGCCGGTTTTTAACTACGCTCCTGCAGGGGGTGCCGCGCCCGCCCAAGTCCAGGCAGTCATTGCCCCTCCCTTTCCACCACTTCCCGAGGTCAACCCTCGTGAATTCGGACTTGCAACCTGGGTGAAGGAAATCCGCACAACGACCCACACCAACAATCCGGTGAAACTACGTGATTTGGTTTCTCCCGACACAAATTTCCCCACGATGCATAACTGGGCTGCCGGAGAACCTGCCGAAGTGGAAAGCGAATGGACCATTCTGCAGACGGATACCGCTAACACCAATGCAGCCAACAACAAGTTGATTGGAGCTGCGGAACCGCTCAACAACGGCGATGAGGTGATAACGCGGCGCTATGAATTCTACAAATACACCGGCCCTCTAGATCCTCAAACAGGAGAGGCACTTGCTGATTCGGTAAGTCCTGACGGCACAAACGGAGTCGGTCAATACAGCAATACGCTCGTTGTTGGTAACCTCATCGGTGTGCAGATGTCGGCCGCTGATGCTGCCGGACATCTTGGACTGATTGACCATCTGCCGGATGGCGAAGTCGGAACACACTATCCTGATCGCACGGTGGTCATTGTGGGAACAGCACCCTTCACTTCTGTGCTTACCAATGGTGCCCTGCCTCCGGGAATGTCCTATGATGCAACCAGCGGAGTGATCTCTGGAACGCCTCAAACCAATGGAGATTTTGCCTTCACCATCACCGCCTCCGATGGTGTCGATCCCGATGCTTCCAACAACTACATCCTGACTGTTGCCAAAGCAGGAGAGATTCCTGCCGCCCACAGCCTTGTTGAAGCAGTTGCCATGCCTGCTGGAGCAGGAGTCGTAGCGGTGGTTCCCCAAGGGGTTGTCACTGCAGGAGTTAAAAAGCCTGTAAAGACACCTACTGAGGCAGCGAGTGTCATAAAAAACATCGCAAAGTTAACGAACGGACAGAGTGCAACACTTACCGCAGTCACCGCCCCGGGGTATGTCTTCGCTGGATGGAGTGAGGCGGGTATTCCCATGACAAACTCAACGAACTACTCACTGATCAATGTCAGGGCCAATCATGAGCTGATTGCTAAATTCACCAATGCTCCGGTTCTGTCGACGGTTCAAACGATCACCTTCCCGGAGATTCCCGCTCAACAGGTAATTAATCGGACAGTTCTGCTGGGAGCAACGGCAAGTTCCAAACTTCCCGTCAGCTATTCAGTGACACCCTCCAAAATTGCCTCTGTCACGGGAAACACTCTTACCCTGACCGGTGCCGGAATTGTTAACGTCACGGCGACCCAGGCTGGGAACGGATCGGTCAAGCCAGCCAATGCTGTCAGACATCTTGTCGTGGTCTCAAAGTCATCCCAGAAGATTACCTTCCCGAAGATTAAGGCGACCAAGCTTACAGCCGGGATGCTGTTGTTGAGTGCGACCACAGATTCCAACCTGCCTGTTACCTACAAGGTGCTGACTCCGAGTACCGCACTGGTAATTGGGAATTGGCTTATTCTGAAGAGTTACGGATTGGTGGTCGTGCAGGCCAAGCAGACTGGAACCGATAGCTACTTGCCAGCCGAACCAGCCACGGTCAGTTTCCGGGTGATACCGGGGTTCTGGTAAGAAAAATCTCTCCCTTGCTTGATTTCCTTCGTGCGTGAAGGGAGCCGATGCATATATCGTACTCCCTTCCATGACTGGCTCTCCTGAACTCCGGATTTTTAGTGGATCCGCCCACCGTCAACTCGCCCGCGACATCGCCGCCTATTTGGGGATGACTCTCGGCGATGCTACTGTCACCTCGTTTCCCGACGGCGAGACCTTTGTCAAAATCAACGACAATGTCCGCGGACGCGATGTCTTCATCGTGCAACCGACCTGTCCTCCGAGCAACCAGAACATCATGGAATTGCTCATCATGGTCGACGCCGCCCGTCGCGCCAGTGCCGACCGGATCACGGCGGTGATCCCCTTCTTCGGCTACGCCCGTCAGGATCGCAAGGATCAGCCACGCGTGCCAATCACGGCAAAACTCGTGGCCAATATCATGGTTGCAGCCGGTGTCGATCGTGTCCTGACGATGGATTTGCACGCCCAGCAGTTGCAGGGCTTTTTTGACATCCCTGTCGATCACCTTTATGCCCTGCCGGTCATGGTCGATTATCTGCATCGCAAAAATATCTCCAACCTTGTGGTGGTCTCTCCCGATGTCGGCGGGGTCAAGATGGCAAGCGCCTATGCCGAGGCTCTCGGAGCAGGCTTGGCTATTGTGGTCAAACGCCGCAAAAGCGCCACCGAAGTCGACGCATTGCACATCATCGGAGAGGTGGAGGGGAAAAATGTACTCATCATCGATGACATTACCGAGACCGCCGGAACACTGACCAGTGCCGCCAAAATTCTCCGAACACAGAATGTTGGTGATATTTATGCTGGCGTATCTCACGCAGTGCTGACAGATTTAGCGGTTCAGCGGTTGGAGGGCTCCGAAATCAAAGAGCTCATCACCACCGACAGCGTCCCCGTTCGGCAAGGTTCGGGGGATCGTGTACGGGTTCTGTCCGTCGCCGAATTGCTCGGCGAGGGAATCCGTCGCATCCATGGAGGCGAGTCGGTTTCCTCGCTGTTCCGACTCAAGCAACAACCGACTCAAACATCAGCGTCTTAACTACCGAATCCAATGGCTAAACAGGTCACCCTTTCCGCCCGTCATCGTTCCGATGTCGGACGTAACTCCGTCAAGCAACTCCGCACCCGTGGTTCCGTGCCAGCCGTCATTTACGGTCACAAGGATCAGCCTGCAAACCTCGAGATCAACGCCCGCGAAATAAGCAAACTTCTCTCACGCGCCGTCGGTGAGAATATCCTTGTTGAGCTCCAGATTGCCGGTGAAAACGGCGGTGCTGCAGCAACGAAGCTTTCGCTGATCCAGGAAGTGCAACACCACCCTGTGCGCCGCGACATTCTTCACGTCGATTTCCTTGAAGTGGCGAGCGACGAAGTGATCAACACAGAAGTTCCCATCGAATCCACCGGTGAAGCCGACGGCGTCAAGAATTACGGCGGTCTGTTGGAGCATAGCCTGCGCTCACTGCACATTACCTGCCTTCCGAAGGATCTCCCTGAAATCATCCTTGTTGATGTCAGTGCTCTGGGACTCAACCAGTCTCTTCATGTCCGCGAGATTGTTCTTCCTGCCGGAGTGACGGCAACGAGTGATCCTGAACTTACCGTCTTCATTGTCGCAGAGTCTAAGACAGGTGTGGAACCTGTTGCTGACGCTGCTGCTCCGACCGGTCCTGAAGTGATCAAGGAGAAGAAGCCGACTGAGGGAGCCGATGCTCCTGCCAAGAAATAGGGAGGGAAGCCCCTCTCTGCTGACGGACTATTCTGATGCCTGATACCCCGGACACCCTGGGCATTGGCATCAGACTTGTGGCTGGTCTCGGCAATCCTGGAAAGGAGTATCAGGGAACCAGACACAATATCGGATTTGCCGTTCTTGACCAGCTCGCCAAGCGCCTCGGAATCTCTTTTACCAAAGAGTCCAAATGGGATGCCTCTGTGGCTCGGTCAAGTGCGGAATTAGCACTCTTGAAGCCGACGACATTCATGAATCTCAGTGGCGAATCAGTGGGTGAGTATGCCCGGTTTCATCGTATTCCCGCCGCCGCATCCCTGATCGTGTGTGATGATGTCGCACTTCCCCTTGGTTCTCTCCGTTTGCGCAGGGAGGGAGGATCAGGGGGGCAGAATGGACTGAAATCGGTGATCATTCATTTTTCAACAGAGCACGTTCCGCGACTCCGTATCGGGATTGGCGGGGCCCAGAGCGCGGAGAGAGGCGGTTCCGACCTCTCAAGTCATGTCCTCTCCCGCTTTCTCCCTGAAGAGCGTTCTCTGGCTGACCAGGCGATTGACCGGGCAGTCGAGGCCATCACCTGTGTGCTGGATCGGGGATTTGAACATGCAATGAACCTTTACAACGCCACACCTTCTTCTGTTACAACTCTACAACCAAAACAACCATGACAAACCGATACGAAATCCTCCTCGCTCTCAATGCAGCCGGGAAAGAAGAAACCAACAAAGACCTCATTGAGCGCCTCGAGAAGGCCTTGGCCTCCGAAGGAGCCCAGATCGAACAGGTGCAGCGCCTGGAGCGCCGCGAGTTCGCCTATCCCCATGACAAGCTCAAGGGAGCGTACTTCGTGAACTTCGTCGTGACGGCAGCCCCATCGGCAATTACCAAGATCCGTACCAAGCTTACCCTGGATGAAGAGGTCGTACTTCAAAATTACCTTCGTAAGGGAGCCGTCAAGCCTGCCGGTAAAGCCCGCAAAGCTGCGAAAAAAACAGCTGCGGTCGCCTGAGTACCTTGAGTCTGAAGACTATTAGGCTGTTAGCCGAAGCAAGCAGCTGAGAGACTTTGGTTCTACTCCCTTTTGACCCGACAGCCTTCAGTCTAAACTCCTAAACAACCTATCAAATGGCCAATCTGAATAAAGTGATGCTGATCGGGAATGTCACCCGTGATCCTGAAATCAAATACACTCCCAAAGGAAGTGCCGTGACCGATCTTGGGATTGCGGTGAATCGTGTCTTCACGCCGGATGGTGGGGAAAAACGAGAGGAGACAACATTTGTTGATGTCACTCTCTGGGGTCGTCAGGCCGAGATTGCGGGAGAATATTGCAAGAAAGGCCGTTCTATTTACATCGAGGGGCGCCTGCAACTCGACAGTTGGGAAGACAAAGCTTCCGGTCAAAAGCGGAGTAAACTCCGTGTCGTCGGCGAAAATTTCCAACTTCTGGGGCCTCGCCCAGGAGGAGGATCGGGTGGTGGCGGGGGTGACGAGGAGTATTCCGAGCGCCCACCTCGTCGTGAACAACCAGGTGCCAGTAGCGGAAGCGGGGGCGGCTATAACCCCGGTCGTTCCACAGCACAGCAGCCTCCTTTGGAGGATGATGACATCCCGTTTTAGCCGGACGATAGTACTACCGTGCGTCCTGAGATCGCTATCTCTTTGAGTGCGTTCTAAATCTCGCTATTTCGAACTCCCTAGAAGCCTTCGATCATCTCATCCGAAGGTTATGAGAACAGTTCCTTGACCAGAGTCAGCACATTCTGGCCGTCAAGATATCCGTAATCCTGAGAGATCGTCAGCTTCTTGACGAAATGGATCCCCAGACCGCCGATAGGGCGATCCTCAATCGCTTTGTCGGTATCAACTTCCGGCAAGAGTAGTGGGTTAAACGGTGTGCCGCTGTCGGAGATGATGATTTTAAGCAGGGAACCATCGAGAATCAGTTCAATGGTGCAGGCCTCGGCATCGGAAGGAAGACCCGCATACTTGAGGATATTGGTCACGACTTCCTCTAGGATCACATCAATATTGGCGTGATCTTCCTTGGAGATGCCGTGATGGAACGAAAACTCCTGGGTAAAGCGCAGGAGTTTGCCCCATTCGTCCATGCTGTTATGGAGGGTAAGGAATTCTCTGGAGGTCGGTGTCGCTTGCAGGAAATGAAATTCCATCAGGGAAAAGTCATCGTCAAAAATAGCGTTTGCCTGTTGTGCACGGACCGTTGCTACGATGCCGTCGAGTCCATCCTCCGGATCATTCTTGCTGAGAAGCTGGGAAAACTCGTCATATCCCATGATCGTTTGGTTCGGACGCTCGATTTCATAAACCCCGTCGCTGAAGACATAGAGTCGGGAACCGGCGGGAATGGAGACGCGTTCTGTTTTGTACCTTAGTGACTCAAGAGCTCCAATCACCGTGCCTCGGGAGGAGAGGGGAATGGAAACTTTTTCCCCAGTGATCAGAATGGCGGGAGGATGGCCGCCCGATGCGTAGTCCAGTTCCAGCGTCCTGGCGTTGTAAACGCCATACCAGAGGGAGAAATACATGTCGTTATGCCGTTCCATGAGGAAGGTGGCGTTCAATCGTCCCAGGACTGAGGAAGGATGGCGGGCCTCGTTGGCAGGGAGTGTCCCGGAGCGAAGGAAGTTGAGCACGCTGACGGAGAGCAGTGCGGCACCGACACCGTGTCCGCAGACATCAAGCAGATAGATCGCGAGGTGATCGTTGTCGATCCAATGGTAGCCGAAGGAGTCGCCGCCGAGTTGAGAGGAGGGAATGTAGCGCCAATCACTTGCCACCGGAGTGATGAGTCGGTCGGGGAGAAGCGAGGTGACATATTCGGCAGCTTCGGCAAGTTCGGCGGCAAGCTGTTGCTGGCTTTTGACAAGGGCGTTGAACGTGGATCGCTCCCGCTCCCGGAGTTCCTTGCGCTGGATGGAAGAGGCAACACGGGCCCTGACGATGGTGGGGTTATACGGCTTGGCCAGGAAGTCCTCTGCTCCCTCGTGAATCGATCCGGCGATGTGATCGAGTTCGTGCCGCTGCGCCGTCATGATTACGGGGGTGTCTTTTAAGAATTCAGTGTTTTTGATTCTTTCAAGGACTTCGCGCCCGCTCATGTCCTGCATCAGAACATCCAGGAGGATCATCTGGCAGGGGTGTTCGGCAAGATAGAGCAGGGCCTCCGCGCCCAACTGAAATTCTATGCACTTGTAGCCGTCGCGTTGTAGTTGCTGGACAAGAGGGGCGCTAAATGTGGGATCGTCATCCACCACGACAATCGAACCCGAAGCGAGTTCAGTTAACGGGGGGTGTCCGTCGTCCGCAATCCCATGGCTTTGATTTTCATCATCCGATCCATTGGGGACCCAGAGTGGTTGAACGACATCCATGAGTTGGATCCGCTCTTCGGTGAGATGCTCCTCCAGGAGCGTTCCTAAATGATCGGCCTCCGCGCGAACCGACTCCAGCAGCTTGTGATCATTCGATTTGGAGTAGGTCAGTGAGCGAATCTTTTTCACACACTCCTGCAATTCCTCACGCAGCAGCGTGATGGATCGTTTCTGACTCTCGATCTCGTTATCGGCTTTCATGATTGGGGGGACTTCTCCGATTGAAACAGAAATTCGACAAGAGAGAAGTCATCTGCAAAAAAATCGCTTCCGTTCTGACGTTTTACCTCCGTCACGATCGAGGAGACTCTGGAATCCCCTCCGGGGGTGCACAGAAGCTCCGCGAACTCAGTGTAGCTCATCATGGTTCCATCGGGACGATCAATTTCATACACCCCATCGCTGAAAAGATAGAGCCGCGAGGACTCGGGAATCTTCACTTCGACCGTTTGATAACGGGCTTTTGGAAAGGCTCCGACGATCATTCCCTCAGTTTTGAGGTGGGTTGTAATTCCTTCTTTTGAAATCAGGATGGCGGGTGGGTGTCCGGCACAGGAAAAGCGGAGACGGCGTGTGGAATGTGTGTACACGCCGTACCATGCGGTGAAATACATGTCATTGTGCCGTTCCATCGGGAATGTTTCGTTCAGGCTGGAGAGGACGGCTGAGGGATCAAGGAAATCGGTGTCCGTCAGCGAAGCAGTTCGGAGAAGATTGACAACACTGACGGAGAGTAATGCCGCTCCAACGCCGTGGCCACAGACATCCAGGAGATAAAGGGCGAAGTGATCGTCATCAATCCAATGATAGCCGAAGGAGTCTCCGCCAAGTTGTGAGGAGGTTTCAAAATCCCAGTCCGTTGTCACGCATCCCTTCAGTTTTTGAGGAAGGACAGCCCTGACATAACCTGCCGCCTCGGCCAGTTCATCCGCCATCGCGGCATTGGATTTTTCCACCGTCTGCATGGCGAGTTCCAGATCTGCAGTACGTTGCGCGACCGTGATCTCGAGATCGGCATTCCATCGGGCAAGCCGTTCCTCCCTGAGCTGGATCTCTCTTACCATTGCGGAGAAACTGCTGGCAAAACGACCAAGCTCATCGTTGCGGCGGGCGATCCGGTTAAGCACGCCATCGTTTTCCTGGTAGGATCCATTCTCAAAAGCTGAGGCGACTACCTGAAGTTCCCTGATCGGGCTGGAAACCCTACGGGCAACGACCAAGCTGACACCGAGCAAGAGGACAAGTCCGATCCCCCCAATCGCGATGGACTCAATGGCCAGAGCCCTGGCCGGTGCCACGATCAGGCCGTAAGGCACCTCCAGGACAAGTTTCCATCCGGTGCGTCTTCCTTCAGCCCAGTAGAGCATCTTGTCACCATGATCTCTGATGCGGAGCGATCCTGAGCCTTGGGAAAGAATCTGCGCGATACAGGGTAGTGCGAGTGATTTTCCGATGATGGAACTACCGCTGTCTTGGCCGCTCGACTGCGGGCCGGCGATCAGAGAGCCATTGGAAGTGATCAGATAAGTTGCTTCATGGAGTTGGGTTGGAATCACCAGCAGGCTTGAAAAGAACAAAGGGAATTTTTTCCCCCTGCCGGAAAAATCCTTGGCGAATTCCCGAATGCGCATTTCGGCGACCATTTTCTGAATGTCATCCAACGCCACATCAACGCCGGCAACTCCGATGAAGGTTCCCTTTTTGTCATAGATGGCTCGGGTGATACTGATCATCTCGATCTCCGATCCCCCCTCGGCGAAATAGGGGTGCGATACATAGGTTCCGGGTGTATTTTTCGCGCCGGAATACCAGTCATGGGTCCCTAGGTGAAAGTCATAGTTCATCCGCGCAGGGCCGGGCCAGGTCTTGCGGTTGACCCATCGGAAAACATCGGTGGTTTTCCAATCCTGATTGTCCAGGATCATGTAGAGCCCGAAGACTGCCTGGATTGGACACTGTTTGAGCAGGGAGGCTAGCCAGGGCACGGTAACGCCCCCCTTCTCCTCATTGGCTACCTGATCTGAGCCGATTGCCATGGGGAGCATCGCGAGGCGGTCCACAAGCTCGTCAATCGTGTGCGTATGGTCATGCACCGCTTCCAGCGCCTCGCTGGAGGTCTGCTCGAGAAGCATCTCACGACTGCTGAAATAGATGGCCGAAGCAAGAGTGATCAGGATGGCTCCCGCCCCGGCGCCGATCGCCAGAGCAAAACGTTGACCGATGGAACGGGAGGCAAAAAGACGCTTTAGGGGAAACATTGCATTAATTCATTGCGATTCCCTTGACGAAATGTCCAGAGAATCGCTTGATAGAGGAACCTTCCATGAACATTCATTTTGAAAAAGCGGGACAAATCCTTGTTGTCATCCTCAACGGTCGACTCGATGCAACCCACCATCAGGATATCCGGGATGTTGTCGGCAAACAGATCGAAGTCGAAAACGCCAAGGGAGTTGTCTTTGATCTCAGCGGTCTCGAATACATCAGCAGTGCTGGATTCCGCGAATTCTTCCTGCTTGGTCGTCATCTTCAGCGTAGCGGTGGCGGTCTGGCGGTCTGCTCGCTCCAGCCTGCGGTGCAACAGATTTTTGACATCGCGCAGTTCCAGACGGCGTATCCGGTCTGCGCTACCCGGGATGAGGCGCTGGTGGCGATCGGTTCCTCGGTTCCGTAAGAGTACCTTGAGGGAGTCAATCCTGTTACTTGCCGCAACCTGCCGTGCAAGGGTAGGCTTGACTCCATGTCTGTAGCCCGTCCTTTAGTCATCGCCGGTCGAGAGTTCACATCGCGACTCTTCCTTGGTACTGGAAAATTTTCATCTGGGGAGATCATGCGTGAAGCGCTTGAAGCCAGTGGCACCCAGATTGTGACGGTGGCGCTTCGACGTGCTGACCTGAGCGGAAAAGGGGATCCGTTTGCCAATATTCTGGAGTTCATCGATCCGAAGCGATACCTCCTTCTTCCGAATACCAGCGGTGCCAACACCGCGGAGGAGGCATTGCGCCTAGCTCGGCTCTCTGAAGCCGCGGGCCTTCCCAAGTGGATCAAACTCGAGATTCATCCCGATCCCCGGTATCTGCTTCCCGATCCCATCGAGACGCTGAAGGCAACAGAACTCCTCGTGAAGGAAGGGTTCACTGTTCTCCCCTACATTAATGCCGATCCCGTCCTTGCAAAACGCCTCCAGGAAGCTGGTGCGGCAACCGTCATGCCGCTCGGGTCTCCGATCGGGAGCAACAGGGGGCTGGAGACCCGTGCTCAGCTAGAAATCATCATTGAGCAGGCCATCGTCCCCGTGGTGATCGATGCGGGAATCGGTGCGCCAAGCCACGCTTCAGAGGCTCTGGAGATGGGGGCCGATGCTGTGCTCGTCAACACGGCCATTGCCGTGGCTGGAGACCCTGTCCGAATGGCGCACGCCTTCCGCCTCTCCGTGGAGGCTGCCTCGGAAGCCGTGATTGCCGGTCTGCCGCTGCGCGCCGACCAGGCGGTTCCGACCAGTCCGTTGACCGCCTTTCTGACTCAGGTCTGAAGTTGAAGGTTACTAGACTGAAGACTCTTAGACTATTGCCATCACTGAACCCGATCCTGAGGAACCCAAGATGCCCAAGCCCGCATTCAAAAAGGACAAAGTGCCGGTTCCTTTTCCCCTCTGATCTAGCAGCATTGAACTCGCTCATTCCCATGAGGATCGCCCCTACGGGGCTGCTTTGCAGTCCAACCTCCTCCCGCCAGTCGGAGGTTTCCGTCTAAACCCCTTATTCTCACCCTCTGATTTCCATGGCTGAAGCGACAACGCCAATGATGAAGCAGTATCATGCCCTGCGGCGTGATCTGCCCCCAGGAACCTTCCTTCTTTTCAGGTTGGGGGATTTTTACGAGATGTTCTTCGATGATGCGCGGGAAGCCTCTGCCATCCTGAATGTTGCGCTGACAAAGAGGGGTGATGTGCCGATGTGCGGTGTCCCCTATCACGCGGCTCGGGGATACATGGAGAAATTACTCGCGGCGGGGAAACGCGTTGCCTTCTGCGAACAGGTTGGTGAAGTGCAGGCTGGAAAACTTGTTCGGCGCGAGATCACGCGGATTTTGAGTCCCGGCACCTTGGACGACGCAGGTTTGGAGGAGAAAAATCATAATTTCACGGCAGCGATTTTTCCCCCTCAAAAGGAAAACGGAGCTTTCGGCCTTGCCGTGGCTGATCTGAGTACCGGCGAATTTCGCATCACGGAGCTTGCCGATGTCGAGGCACTGGTTGACGAGGTGGTGCGTGTGGCCCCCTTGGAAATTCTGATTCCCGAGGGGAAAGGGATTCTACTCCAAAACGCCTCCAATCTACCCCTGGCCTTTCCAAATGTGGAAGAAGTCGAAGCCTATCTCTTTGATCCGATGGCTTCTTCCGAGTTGCTTCAGTCTCATTTCAAGGTGCATTCCCTGGATGGATTTGGGGTGGCTGATCTTCCCTTGGCTGTCGCGGCTGCTGGAGCTCTCCTTCATTATCTCACCCGGACATTGCGTCGTGATGCCTCGCATCTCCGCACACTTCATCCCTATCGCCAGGGCGATCACCTGCTGCTCGACGCATCGACCCAGGGGCATCTGGAACTCGTGCAATCGCGTGCCGGACGCGGGATGACACTTTTGGGAGTGCTCGACAGGACGGTTACTCCCATGGGGTCCCGCACCCTGCGCGATTGGATACTTCATCCGTTGCTTGATCCCTCCCGAATCACAGCCCGTCAGGATGTATTGGCCGCCTTCCTTGCAGACCCCCTCAAACTTGGAATTCTCCGCGAACAATTCGGAGGCATCCGGGACATTGAGAGGGCACTCTCACGTCTGAGTCAGAACTCCGGAACCGCACGTGATCTTGCCGTGCTGGCGGCCTCAATGGAGGTCATCCCGGCGATTCAGAACAGCATGGGCGCCTTTCAGGCCTGCTTACTGGCTGAGTTGGGTGAGGGGCTTCATGCGTTGCCGGAGCTGGCGGGGGAGCTTCAGTCCGCCCTCGTGGAGGAGCCTCCGCCGACGATCCGGGACGGAGGGATGATCCGTGCCGGGTATGATGCGGCGCTGGACGAATTGAAAAATGCCTCGATTGAGGGAAAAGCCTGGATTGCCGCCCTGCAGGAAAAGGAAATACAGAGGACGGGGATCAAGTCTCTCAAGGTGCGCTTCAACGCCGTTTTCGGATACTTCATCGAGATCACGACAGCGAATCTGGGAAGCGTTCCCGACGATTATACCCGCAAGCAGACGACGGCGGGAGGCGAGCGCTTCATTACGCCGGAGTTGAAGGAAATGGAGGGAAAAATTCTTGGCGCCGAAGAGCGTGCTCGCGCCTTGGAGATCGAAATTTTTCAGAAACTCCGTACGCTTGTGCTTGGGAAGCTTTCTTCATTGCAGGAGACTGCAGCTTCCGCCGGGGCACTGGATGCGCTTGCTTCCATGGCGGAGACTGCGCGCCTTCATGGTTATTCTCGACCACTGGTTGATGATTCCAGTGTTCTCGAAATCCTCGACGGTCGCCATCCCGTACTCGATCAACGGGCAGGGGGAGAGAATTTTGTCCCAAATGACACCGATCTCGATGCCTCCGCGCATCGGATGGGTATCATCACAGGGCCGAACATGGCTGGCAAATCGACCTACCTCAGGCAGGTGGGACTCCTCACGGTACTTGCCCAGATGGGAAGCTATCTGCCAGCTGCTTCCGCTCGGATCGGCGCGACTGATCGCATCTTTACCAGAGTGGGTGCGAGCGATGATCTCTCCCGGGGACAATCGACCTTCATGGTTGAGATGAATGAGACGGCCAATATTCTTCACAACGCCACAGCCCGCAGTCTTGTTTTGCTGGATGAGATTGGGCGCGGGACCGCGACCTTCGACGGGCTTTCACTTGCCTGGAGCATTGCCGAGTATCTGCATGATATCACGGGGGCCCGGACATTCTTTGCCACGCACTATCATGAGTTGCCCGACCTCGCTCGGACGCGCAACGGGGTGCGGAACCTGAATGTTGCGGTCAGGGAGCAAAACGACCGGATTATTTTTCTACGTAAGATCGTTCCGGGTGCTGCAGACCGGAGCTATGGTATCCAGGTGGCGCGATTAGCTGGTCTGCCGATGAGTGTGGTGGATCGTGCCAAGGAAATTCTGACTAATCTTGAGAAGGCGGAGCTGAACGCGGAGGGACGACCTACCCTTGCTGGAACTCGCCGTAAATCCCCCGGTGCTCCCGATCCGACGGCGGAGTTGCCGCTCTTTGATTAAGGAACCGCTGAATTAATCCATGAACCTAGAAATAGAAGTGGGGAATTTTAGACAGGATGAACATAAATGAGTTACAGAAACCTTATCGTTCATCCATTAGGTGAGCTCCCTTTTTTTCGTAAGTCTCTTTCCTATAATCNNCCTGTCCAATTGCCTTTTTAGCATGAAGGCACCACCTAGTATCGGAGAAGCTCTCCCCGTCTGGCTGAAAATCGGATGTCTTGGTTTTGGTGGCCCTTCCGGACAGATCGCCTTGCTGCACACCGAGATTGTCGAGAAACGAAACTGGGTCGGTGAAGCGGAGTTCATCAGGGCGCTGCAGTTCTGCATGCTCCTTCCGGGACCCGAGGCGCAGCAGCTTGCGACCTATCTTGGTTGGCGGATGCATGGCATCAAAGGGGGGATTGCGGCAGGGCTGCTCTTTTTTATTCCGGCTGCACTCCTCCTCTGGTGCCTCAGTTTACTCTATGTGATGGGAGAGCATTGGCCTCTGCTGATGGCCTTCTTTGCGGGACTAAAGCCCGCCGTTGTTGCCATTGTCTTCTCAGCCTGTTGGAGGATTGGGAAACGCACCATCATGACAATTCGGTTGGCACTCCTCGCGCTGCTTGCTCTGGCGATCTTCAGTTTCACTTCGCTACCTTATCCTCTGGTTGTCCTAATTTTCGGACTCTTTGGTATTTTATTTCTGAAGGAGGAGGTGAAGCAGGTGTCGGAGCGATCGTTTTCCTCAGCTCCTGAAGCATCCTGGAGCGCTTCATTTAGCACTGCCAGTCTGATTGTCATCTGCTGGCTGCTCCCCATGGTCGGACTCTTTATCTGGCTTGGTCCGCAGGCAATGCCCGTGAAAGTGGCGCTCTTTTTCTCCAAGGTAGCGGTGGTGAGTTTCGGGGGGGCCTATGCGGCACTTTCTTATGTCTCTCTCCATGCCACGGGTGATTGGGGATGG
>DKEN01000090.1:19889-21658 GCA_002452515.1 Spartobacteria bacterium UBA6821
GCACCCTTGCCATCGTGCCGATTCTGACAGCTCTAGTCGCCTTTTTTGCCCTTCAGCGCAGGCTGCTTGGCATGACCCCTGTGATCCTAGTCTGCGGGGTGATCGGTGTGGCACTAAAATTGCTTTTCTGATTGCTGCTGAACCCATCGTATCGAAGCGATTTCAAACTCGACAAATCACGAACTGATCATGTATCTCCCGAATGGCAGCGCTTTCCGAGGGCCATGCTATGCCATCCTAAACTCCTATTTCTGATGAAGCTTACCAAACGTCCTGCCTTCTTGCCCAAGTTGTCCACTCCTGTCGTTTCCGCGCTGCTGGTGCTGGCGGCAAGTCTGGGGATGATCGGCAAAGCTTCGGCGCAGCTGAGTTTCACCAACGAATACACCGGAACAGTCGTTACAGATACGATCACGGCCAGTGGTAATTACACCATCACGGCTGCAGGTGCTTCAGGAGGAGGCGTAAATGGAGGCTTGGGCGCATGGGTAAGCGGAAATATTTTCTTAACGAGTGGAACAATTCTGAATGTTGTGGTTGGGGAAAATGGTTATGGAGGATCCAGTATAATACTGTATGTTGGTGGTGAGGTTGGTGGTGGGGGGGGAGGAGGTGGTAGTTACATCTATACAACCAATGGTTCCACCACCTACCTGGCTGTCGCCGGTGGCGGAGGCGGAGGCGCCACCGGCGGAAGTGGAGATAATGGAACGACCAATGCTGGGAGCGGAAGTCCTGGCTTTGGAGGACCTGGAAATATTGCCAGTGGTGGCGGAGGTGGAGGTGGAGTCCAAGGAGACGGGCAACAAGGACAGGGCGGCGGCCCTCTAGCTGGAAGCCAAGGAGGCAGCAATGGAGCCGCAGGCTACGGCGGCAATGGGGGCTACCCTGGCGGACAAACCTTTTCAGTCGGAGGAAGAGGTGGGTATGGAGGAGGTGGTGGCGGAGGTGGTGGTGATGGTGGAGGCTTTCCGGGTGGTGGTGGTGGCGGCGGTGGATATACCGGAGGCGATGGAGGGAGTGAAGTATACGGTTCGGGCGGCGGCGGCGGCGGCTCTTATCTAAATACCAATTTCACGAGTGCTTTGCTTGTAGGAGGAACAAATCTTGGCAACGGCTATGTCTCCATCATTGCAGATTTTGTGCTCGATCTCTATGTCGGCAGCAACTCGACCGTGGCGGCGACCAATTTCACTTCGGGCACCAACAGCTTTATCAACACCTACGTGGGATATACCGCTGCCGCCTCGAATAATCTTCTAACTGTCAGCGGAGCCGGAACAGTGCTGACTAACTCCCAACTGCTCTATGTCGGTGATAACGGGAGCGGCAACAGTTTGATCATATCAAACGGAGGACAGGTCCAGGTAGCATCCGGCACTAATCACAATGGCGTTATGATTGGTAATGGCACGACATCCACCAACAACTCAGTGCTTGTCACGGATACCAACTCCACTCTGATTTCCAGTCAGAACATTAATATTGGCTATGGAGGTAGTGGCAGTCTCACCATCAGCAATTCGGCCAAGGTAGTCGACCAAGGCGCTTATATTGGCAATCAATCCAGCTCGGTGGGATCAGTGATTGTGAATGGGGGCACATGGAACAACGCTGGCTATCTCGAAGTTGGTGTTAATGGATCCGGTTCCCTCTCCATCAGCGGAGGTGGAACAGTTACGGATTCAAACGGTATCATTGGAAATGCTGTAGGGTCTTCTGGAACTGCGACGGTGACGGGAAGCGGCTCCCTTTGGACTAATAGCGGC
>DKEN01000058.1:0-1110 GCA_002452515.1 Spartobacteria bacterium UBA6821
GCTCTCCGCGTCGCCGCGCGCAAATTTCCAGCTCTTCGATGGAATGTTTGCTGCATTCAAACAAAAACGCTCTCGCAGAGCGATAGGGTGCCCCTGATGCCTGAGTCCTTAACCAAGCGACTTCTTCTGGTCGATGGGCATTACTACCTCTATCGCTCATTTTTTGCGATCCGTGGATTAAGCAATTCACGGGGTGAGCCGACGAATGCCATTTACGGATTCGTCAAGGCGCTGAGGAGGATGTTGGCCGATCTGAAACCGGACTATGCCGCTGTGATCTGGGATGCGGGTCTCCCGGAGAGACGCACCCTGCTGCAACCGGAGTATAAGCAGCACCGGGATGCCATGCCCGATGATCTGGAGGTGCAGCAGGAACCGCTCCAAAACATTGTTCCCCTTCTTGGCGTGGCGAGTCTCTTTCTTGAGAACACGGAGGCGGATGATCTGATCGCCTCCTATGTGATGGAGGCTTGCCGCAGCGGTGTTGAGTGCGTGGTCGCCACCAATGACAAGGATATCCTCCAGATGGTGAGGGAGGGGGTCTCGATCTATTCCACAGCGAAGGCGGATCTTGGCGAGGGGAACGGTGGCTTTAAGTTACTGGGAGTGCCGGAGGTGCGTGCAAAATGGGGCGTGGAACCGGAACAGATAGCCGATGTGCTGGCTCTCACCGGCGATGCTGCTGACAATATCCCTGGTGTGCCCGGTGTGGGCAGCAAGACTGCAGCCAAATGGATCAATCTCTACGGATCGCTCAACCACTTGCTCTCGGGAGAGGTGACGGATCCTAAAGTTTTGGGAAAACTTTCTCCTGCTCTCGAACTAGTAAAGGCAAACAGGCAGATGGTTGCGCTCGATCTTGATTTGCCTCTGCCAGTCCCTATTCCGTTGATGACAGTGATGCCCCGTTATCCCGAGTTGGTCGCTGCCCTCCGGGAATGCGAGTTCCGTGCTCTGACCGCCGAGGTGGAGAGGGAGGCGCTTCGGAAGATGGAAGATAGAAGTTTGGAGTTGGGGATGAAAGAGGGAGAAAGGGCTGAAGTCGAAGGACGAGAGTCGAAGGACGGAGGACAAAGGAAAGCGATCGAAAGTCGAAGGTCGAACGTCGAA
>DKEN01000058.1:1143-5618 GCA_002452515.1 Spartobacteria bacterium UBA6821
TGTTAAAATATCATTTCTCTCACGCCCGAGTTTATAGACAGGATGAACAAGATGAACAGAACACATAGTCGTGGGAACGGCTTGGGTAGATTTGCCTCGGCATCTCCCGATGCCCTCGTCCTTTGGACTGTTACACAGGCGACAACGCGGCACCCGCCGCTCGTTGTTGCCGTAGGCAAACCCGTAAGGGTGAGCCGAGCGGGAGCGAGCAAGTCAATGGCCTGAAAGCAAACTCTTGGATTTTGAATCATGGCAATCCTGTAAATCTTGTCAAAAAATCAGCCTTCTCACGCCCGAGTTCATAGACAGGATGAACAAGATGAACAGGATAGGAGAAAAGCAATCTGTTGGATTTTGAATCCTTTCAAAAAAATCTACGATTGATGAGAGACCGAATTTCGACAGGATCAACAAGATGGAGGATCAGAAACTGACAGAAGGAATCATCGGCTGCGCGATGAGAGTCCATGCGACGCTGGGTCCCGGGTATCTGGAATCAGTTTATCAGAAGGCCCTGGCGCATGAGTTGCGCAAAGCCGGATTACGGTTTGAATGCGAAAAGCCCATTGCCGTGCACTATGACGGCATAGCCGTGGGGGATTTCTTTGCTGACATACTCGTTGAGGGGCGGGTGGTATTGGAATTGAAGGCCAATCAAGCACTCGCTTCCTCCCATGAGGTGCAGTTGGTGAATTACTTGACCTCCACCGGAATCGAGATTGGCTTGTTGCTTAATTTTGGTGCAAAGCGGCTTGAGTACAAACGCAAGACACGGATTTATCAGCCCAATGCAATGCCGGAAGGTTTTTATCCTGTCAAAAAATCAGCTCTCTCATGACCCAGTTTATAGACAGGATGAACAAGATAGGAGAAAAGCAATCTCTTCAATTTCTAATCCTGGCAATCCTGTAAATCCTGTCAAAAATCTGTAGCAAGCTTTCTCTCTTTGCAAATTTCAACAGGCTGAAAATGAAAAAATCCCTCGTTCTTGGAGCTGGTCGCGGGCCGCGTCTTGCGGTCTTGGAGTTGATCAAGCGATCGGGTCGTGGGATGAGCGTGCAGGAAATCGCCACCTCACTCGACATGAGCTACATGGGTGTGAAAGCCCACTGTCTCGCCCTTGCCTCCTCGGGCCATCTTGCGACACGGCGGGAAGCGGCAACAAAAGGGCGTCCCCGTCTGCTGTACCAGCTTACTGAGGCAGGGGAACAACTCTTCACGGATACGGGAGGTGATGTCGCCCTCGGGTTGCTCCAGGAAGCCGCCACGCTCTACGGGGAGCGTGCGCCGCAAAAGCTGCTGCTCCTGTATTTCCGCTCTCTTAAAGCCCGCTATGAGGAGCTGATCTCTGGTGAAACTCCGGTGGAGCGGGCTCGCTCTCTCGTGCGTTTGCGCGACAAGGAAGGAAGAATGGCCGAACTCGTGACCGGTTCCGCTTGGGAGATCCGCGAGAGCCACAATCCACTCTCCAGCCTCATGGAGGAATATCCTGAGGCGCGTGCCCTTGAGGAACAGATGATTTGTGAGGTGATAGGGATTGCTCTCAGGCGGCGTGAGAGCGGCGGGCAGGTGATTTTTGCTCCTTGAAATTTGGTTTTCCACACCGTTCGGCACGGATTGTGCTGTATCTTGGATATATGGGCTTTAAGTATTAATAAATTTAATACTCTGATTCATGCCAACGACCGTTGAAAATTTCGAAAACTCCTTTGGAAACCGCTTTTTCAGGCGTCCTAAAGCTATGGTACGCCAGGAGTCTGACGATGATTCCGCACTCCATGAGAAATCACCTCTGAGACCGACTGGCACTTTTGAGCGCATCAAGATCGAGTTTCGTTCTGGTGAAGTACCAGTTCCCGATCAAAAAAGCACAAATGGGGTGGCAAGCCGGGGAGGCAACCACGTTCCCTATGCTTCCCGTGCTGACAGGAGAAGCCTGTTGTTGATCTGGGTGACCATTTTCACCCTCGTACTGATGGTCGGGTTTATCAAGTTTGGACCCGGCAGTAAATATTCTCTCAGGCGTGCTCTTAATCAGATGCCGATCCCACCGGATGTAACGGTGGATGATGGTGTGGTCAAAACCCAGAGTCCCGAAATGAAGAAGCAGGTGGGAACTGTCCAGAAGCAGCAGTCTGACGAGGAAGAGACCTCGGAGAATGAAAATCAGGAACTTCAAATATCCACCAAGGATCAGCAATCTTCCATGGATGAAAAACTAGCCCAGGCGAAAGCCTCGAAGCAGCAGAAACCCGTGAAGCAGCCGGATCAAAAGGTGCTTTCATTGCCCGGTGATTCCCCCTCCTGGAGGGAGCCTGCCAAATTTGGTGCTGCGAGTCTTCCGTCGAGAATTTACGATAATATGGGTTACCCCGAGGCGTCTGTTAGCGCTAAACAAGACTCTGCCTCCGGCAACTGATAGGGGTTCGCTAATGTGCTCCCTGGAGCACAATCTCGGTGATGGCCGGTTGCTGCGTTGTTTTTCCGGGATAGAGTTCGTCGATGGTCAACTCGATGAGATCGCCTTGATTCAGGAAAACGTCCTCAAAGGAAAAATCCTGCCATCTCCAGGTGTCGGCAAGGTGTAGTCTGGCGATGGGTTGCTTGTTGACCTGCAGGGTCATGGTTTTGACCCTGGCATAGTCGTGGAATTCCGAGAGGGAGCGGATCAGTCCGTTGGCAATCGTTACTCCATAGAAAGGAGTGTCGCGGCAGTCTTTCGGCAGGTGCTTTGGAATTCGGAACTCAATCGTTTCGCCCGTGCCGGTTGTCGCTGAGATCCAAGCCGTCATGGCATCGTCATCGCAGAGTTCCGAAGCTGGTTTGAGGCTGGGAGGAGTTCCCGCCCAAGTATCCCAGAAAAAGGCGCAGCGCAGGGAGCATCCCCCCATGAGTTCCTGTAGGACAGGCTCCCTGACCTTAGCTTTCAGTTCAGGTAGGGAGGCAGCCCGGGCAGGCAGGGAAAGGGCTAGGAGACTGCAAAAAATCAGGAGAAATTTATTCACGGGAGTGAAAGGGGAAGTGGGGAAGAGGATGTGAAAGCTGAAACTTGAAAGATGAAGAATTTTTAACCACAGAGGAGGGCAAAGAGGGATCCAAGGTGATGCGAAAATATGAGGAAGTGTGATCCACTTTTTAGTCTGCTTGGCTGTTATCTTTGATGATCCTTAGTGGTTATATTTTGATTTCCCCCCTCAGCATTCAAGTTTCAGCTTTCATCCCTTGCTCCCCTCCCTATCCCGCGCACTTCTTGCAGAGTCCGTAAAGAATGATCTCGTGGTCGGTCACCTGGAATCCGGAGGGAACCAGCTTCCTGAGTCCCTCGACACATTTCTGAAGGTCAAATACCTGCTGGCACTCGCGACAGTGGAAATGGTGATGGTGACCTTTTTCCGTTCCTTCGTAGCGTGGAGACTGGCCGGGAATCTCAACACAGCAGACCTGTCCGTCCTCGATGAGGGTTTTGATGGAACGGTAAACGGTGGCGATGCCGACAGTGGGCACCAATTTCAAGGCAAACTGATGGATTTCCTCGGGAAGCAGGGGACGATCTTGCTCCTTGAGGACGGCCTTGATGGCCTCTTTCTGTCTGGTGGTGCGACGCTCGGTTGACACCTCGCAAAGATGTTCGGTGAGCACCTTTATTTCAAGCCATCAACAATCGCACCCACATTATGACGCATCATGCTGTCGTAGGTGGAGGCCTCGGTGTCACCGAGGCCGTCGGAGTAGAGGGTGCCTCCGATGCTTGCGCCCGTTTCGCGGGAGATCTGCTGTAAGGCGCGGGGATTCTCAATGCTCTCGAAGAAGACGGCTTTGACACCCTGAGCCCTGATGACGTCGATGATTTCCTTCACATGGGTCGAAGAGGGGTCTTCATCCGTCGAAACTCCCTTGACCGGATAAATGGTGAATCCGTAGTCACGGGCAAAATACTGGAGCGCGTCATGAGAGGTGACGAGTTTGCGGTTGTCGTGAGGAAGTTGGGAGACCTTGACGCGGATCCAGCGTTCGAGTTCGTCGAGTGAGGTCAGGTAGGCTGCGGTGTTTTTCTCGTAGTCTGCGGTATTGGCCGGATCGGCTTTTTCAAAGGCAGCGGCAACCACCTGCGTGGCCTTTTTCATGTTCTCGACACTGTGCCACCAATGGGGATCTTCGATTTTCTCTCCTCCTTCCGTCATCGTCAGCGATGGAATGGAAGCGCCGACATTTACAAACTTCGCAGAACCGCCGGCCGCTTCCTCCAACTTGGAGAGATAACCCTCCATTCCCTTTCCGGTAATAAGGATGACATTGGCATCGGCAACCATTTTCACATCCCCGGGAGTCGGCTCGAATTCATGCGGATCAATACCTGGTTTGATGATGCCCGCAACCTGGACATGGGAGCCTCCGATGTTTTTGGCAAGGTCCGTGGTGATGGTGGAGAGCGAAGCCACGGTGAGATCGGCGCGTGCCGTACCGAGGAGAAGAAT
>DKEN01000058.1:5636-5762 GCA_002452515.1 Spartobacteria bacterium UBA6821
CTGTCTAAAATTCCCCGCTGTTGTTTCTGGGATTACCGCTCTGTCTCTCTTCAGTCCCTTCAGCACCTTAGTGAACAAGTTTTTTCCTGAGTTCCTGATTATTACCCAAAAAGGCAATTGGACAGG
>DKEN01000080.1 GCA_002452515.1 Spartobacteria bacterium UBA6821
TTGCGGAAGATCAGCCCGAGCATTCCTGGACGCTTACCCAGCTCTTCCAGCGTATGCCGGTAATGCGTCTCCAGATCATCGCCATCGAGCTTGATCAGGACATCCCAGCCGAAGCCCTTGGGAATCGGCGAGGGTTTGTTGAAGGGAGCACGCGACTGCTCATCCGCCATCTTGAGGAAGAGCAGAAAGGTCAACTGCTCCAGATAATCCCCATAGGAGAGACCATCATCCCGAAGGATATTACAGTAGTTCCAGAGCTTCTGGACGAGAGCGGGTGCGGTCATGTTAAAAACTCCACCCTTCCCTACGCATGAGCCCGAGGAGACTAATGCATGGCAACCCTAACTCACGGCAAACATCTGGGATGAAATGAGTCCTCTTTGGATTACGCTTTTCTGATGCTGGTGTTTCTTGTGTAACCACCACGCCATCACGAAGCCTTGCAAGAGCAATGACATAGGCATCCGCCTCTTCAAATTCTGCCTTGGGATCCTTCAATCCGGGAAAACGGCCCTGAATCGAGAATGCTTCAGCAAGAACCTCTTCCAGGGAAATAAAAATTTCTGGCCGGCCCTGCGCCCAAGCAGTTAATTCACTCGTTCCCACCGCCTCCAGCTCTTCTCGAACGATCTCCGGCGATATCCAGCGTCCCTCCTGAATCAGCTGATCCACACATGTGACAAGTGAACCGAAAACATCTGTGGGAAAATATCTGGCCTGCCAGTCCATCAGCACATTCGTGTCGATCGAGTAAATGGGTTTTCCCGATCCATCACTCATTGATACCTCCAATGGCTGGCGTTGCTCTTATTGAGTCACGTAATTTGTCAAAATGCTCAAACTTGAGATCCAAATACCTCGAAGCGTCCACTGCCGTGATGCGATTGGTCGCTAGAGCCTCAAGCACGAGCTGCACATAGGGCCGACCGCTTCGTCCGATCGTCTTGTCCACGGGATGAGCAAAGCCCCCCTTCTTTAAAGGAAGTGTGGCTACATAGGCATTCCAGAGATCCTTCCATGCAGCATACTCCGGCCAGCTCATAAACCCGGAGGTTTGCAGACGCGTTGCCATCGCTAGCGGAGTGATGCGAAATCGTCGTGCCAGACGCCTCACGGAAGCAACGTCCCAAACATTGGGGCGACTTGGCAGAGCAGCACGGAGAGCATCCTCCGGCACGAGGGCGTAGCTCGTGGCTGCCTCGGCAAATCGCTCCAGATGCTCCCAATCTTCTCCGCTCCGGCGCTCGCGCAGGGCAGGAACCTCTTCCTTTCCTGCCGCGAGCATCACATGGATGAGTTCGTGCAGAAGCGTATAGTTTCGGGAGTCCGGCCATTCCTTGGAATTGATTGCCACTACCGGCAGAGGGAAGCGGAGCAGGGATAGCCCACGAGCTTCCGAAAGTTCCACCTTGGGGAACTGAAAGACGAGCACGCCAAGTTGCTCGGCCGCAGCGCGCCATTCACGCCACGCCTGCCATTCGTCTCTCCAGCTCTTTTGCACGGCGACATCCACACCCAATCCCGCACGCAACCGTGCTCCAACCTCGGCAGGACTTTCCCGCAAATGAGCCTGTAACCCAAAGGTCACTGGTTCCTCCCCCAGTTCCTCCATCAGAGACAGGGCGGTTTCCCTCCGATTGATCATCTGGCGAAGTGCAAGGCGCAGTTCCGGTGATTCCTGTCCAGGAGTCACTCCCGGTAGGCGACGGTATTCTGCCGCAAGGGAGGGAACCTGCGGTGGAGAGGGCAGGAAAAATAGATTGAGTGGCCTGTGAAGAAAACGGGCCAACGCCTGCACCTGTCTTAGCGTCGGGGGTCTCTCCCCACTCTCCCAGGCTTCGACCCGTTCTCGCTTTACCTGAAGACGCTCTGCAATTCTGTCCACGGCATAGCCACTCTCCTGCCGCGCCCATTCGAGCACAGATGGATTGATCGGAACTGGCAAAACGGATGGCATGAGTAATTGTGTAGATTACTCCATGAGGAATATTCTGCGAGCACCAATCAGATTCCGGTTCATCTTCTGAATGACAATCATTGTCTGCTTCCATCTTGAGGAAGAAAAGGAAGGTCAACTGCTCAATGTAGTCCTCATAGAAAAGCCCGTCATCACAGAGAATATTGCAATAGTTCCAGGGCTTTTGGACGAGGGCGGGTTCGATTTTACTTAATTTCTAGATCAGAGTGATCAACTTTTGCATATGTTGACCGTTGTGCCGCCGGTTGACGCCGAACCCAACCAGGGACCTTATTGTTGAAGGTCAGTCGAAGGAACAATAACAATGCGTCACGATCTTTTGATTTGAGAGTTCGGAACCAAGTGCGGAATTCAAGTTGCCGTTTTTTCTTGGCGATCGCTTTCGTGGTCTGAAATAACACTATCTGAGTGAATAACTCACGATAGTAGCCATCCTCCACTACTCCAAGGGGCCCGTAGATATGAGTGGCCAAGAGGCGCTTTAGCAAGCTCATCCAAGCGTATTTTGGCATATTTTCCCGACACATTATTTCAACATGTTCATCGCATTCACCAATGATCAATCCTTCGGAGGACTTAAACATCGTTTCTATGTGTTTCCAGAAAGCGGATCTATTAAATTTCCATATGTCCCCCAGATACTCGGTGATGTAGGTTTCTTGGAAACGGCGGAAGTTAACCAACCCCCACCTTTCTCCCGATGTAAGACTCCTTAGTATTTTTCCAGCTAACTCAACCGGGAGCGACAAAATATAATCATGTTTATTTTCGGTCCAGTCACCTGAATCCCAGAACGCGTGACGGGCGTCCTCGAATTCTTGGTCCGCACCACTTGCAGGTTGAATCGAGCTATCGTCATCAGCTTGTAAGGACGCCGCTATGCCCGGTCGATTTTCCTGTTGGCGGAGTTCGTTAACGAGTTCACGGCCTTCCTGTCGTTGTAACGCTTGGAATGCTTGCACAATGGTATTTTTCTCTGGTGTGTTGAACCACTTTCGCATTGCGATGGCCAACCGAACACAAATGTCAGCAATCGCAGTCGTGCCGAGAGTTGCGGCATGCAATTTAGTCAGCAGCGAAGTAGTTAAGACAGCGGTTGCCTCTAAACCTTCAGCTCCATATTTACGAATACCGCTGTTCTGTTTGTTTATTAGGTCGGCAAAGTCTGACTCCATGCTCTTCAGTTCTGTGGCAAGCTGCTGCTGAGATAGCCCGGGAGGTGGGTTAAATAGCTTTCTCAATTTTCGGCGCAGATCCTTGTGCTCTGCCACGATTCTTTGAAACTCAGCCGCAGAAACGTTTTGCAGGTATGCAAACTCCTGGTTGTTTAACATTCCGCTGAGTGCTTTCTGGAAAATGTAGTTCTCTTTGGAATAAAGGTCTCCCTCATGTTCTGAGAGACCGTAAGACGCTTTGGGCTGTGGATCGCTCCGCAGCATAGTGAATGGATGTAGATTCAATCCTTCTTCGACGGCCGAAAGGGCCATCGAAAGCCCAAAGACAGCAGCAGACCTTGATCCTTGACGCTTCAAGTCTTCTGCAACTTTTTCTGCCAAACCACTCCATTCCATCGGATGAGGCAAGATCACGATTGCTCCTCGCTCGACGGCTGGCTTCAGCATGAGAATATCGCAGGCCGTTTTCGCCAAAGTCAGATTTGTAATCTTACTTTTCTCCAGCAACAGTCGATTCGAGAGAAAATCCCACAGGACAACTCTTTCTCCATACAGGAAGCCCAATTTCACAAACTGATCGAAATCAGGAGCCAGTCCAAAGCCCACGGTCTGTATATGATCCCTTCCGTATTCTTCTGTTGCATTTCGAGCATTGGAGGCCGAGACGCCTTTCAGAATGTCATCCAGATCGGCTTTCAAGCCCTTTAAGGCAGCGGCATCTAGATGATCTGGAAGGCAAATCGGCTGGTTGTTAACTCCCCATGAAATACCGAGGCGCGACTCAATCGCACTCAGATAGTTCAAGGACAGGATAGTGGCGCTGTCTTGCTTCAAGGTCGGTGGCATACGGCTGTCATCTGGTAATAATTTCAGCGAAGGGACCGACGGATCTCATGCGAGTTCTCCTGCAAACGCCTTCTGCAAGATGGACTGGCGGAGGCGGGTGGCGCGTTGGAGGTTGGATTTTACGACGGTTTCGAGTTCGTCGATCACGCTGAAGCGGCGTTCGACTTCTTCGACGATTCGTTTTTGTTCGGCAAGGGGTGGAAGGGGAAAATGTAGCGCTTCAAATTTGCTCTTGTTCAGGATCGGCAGAGTTGTCGCTGAAGCATTTTCAATGATTTGGCATTGACCGAAAGGACTACAAAAAAACCAGAAGGCGAACTCAGAGGAGATAAATTCTGCACGAACAGTGAGTGCATTGATTTGCTGATTGGTTGCGCATCGAACTCGTGCAAATCCAGTCTTGCCAATCGTGGCCCCGATACAAGTTACGAGAATGGAGCGCGGCTGAAGAATCCTGCCATGCTCTGCTCCAGCTTCTGTCAACGAATCGCGATATTCACGAACATAGTAGCCGGCATCCAAGTCGGTCGGCTTGATGAAAGGGACCTCGCCGCCAAAGAAATTTGAATTGCCTTTGGGCGGTGTAAATCCGGTTGTTGCTTCACCAATTTGTGCAACGCTCGCCCAGTTCCATCCTTCCGGTATCTCGTCAGGCTCATAACCTGATACGCACTGGTGTGGAGAAATGGGCTCTTTATATTTTCCACGGCCTGACCAGTTCTTGCGGCGTTCGGTGAAAATGCGCTGGAGGAGATGCTCACCGTTTTCGTAGGAACGGCCCTCCGCTTTTGCAAGTTCTGCCTCGGTCGGGACGAGCTTTCCCTCGCAGGCGGCTTTCAGAACGGCGGCACGGTAGCGTTTGAGATTTGCCTGAACCCGCTTGAGTGCGGTCACTCCAGCTTCCAGTCGGGTAAACTGTTTCTCTATCTCTGCAACGATCTGGCGCTGTTCATCGGGAGAAGGTACTAGCAAAGGTATTTGCTTCATCGGCCCCTGCGGCAGCTTTAATCGTGTCGTGCCACTTACGTATGGGCGGTAGTCTATATTGTTGAGTTGATAGAGTAGAAAGGAATTCAGTAAACCAGCCTTTCCTCTGAGTACATGGGCATGGTTATTGACCCATGATTTTCCTTTAATCAGATATGCTTTTGGTTTTCCAGGGTCGAGGAAAGGTGCTCCATCTTCACCTAGAAGAATCAGTTCTTCGTCAAAAAGGTGTGAATCTATATAGCCAACTTGTCCAGTCGCACCATAGTAAGGAACAATCCCTGAACGCTTTGCCCGTTCGCTGCTGTTTACTGGAACACGCTTTGAGTCAAGTATATCAACAACTTCTGACAACGGAACCATTCTCCAAGCAGGCGGTGACGATGCACCCCTCTTCTTTGGCGCTTGGAGCGTGGCGATCATTTCGTGGCAGAGGCTACCTCGGAGACGAGGGCTTTCTTATGGAGAAGGAATTTTCCAACCGTATACACCGCAATGCTGGTGGGCACGAAGGTAACCGGGGTGCCGTCACGGAGCTTTCCTTCTCCTCTGTAGGTACGGGTCGTGATTTCGCACAGCGTCATGGAGGGATGGATTTTTTTGAAGAAGCTAAGATTTCCAAGCTCTCCCGGATCGCTTGCTGAACGATCGCTCCACTTGACCTCGGTGGCCCAAGCAGGACGCTGTGTCTTCGGATCGAGGGAGACGATGTCGATCTCCCCTTTCTTCCACCGGGCGTAGTAGAGGTGCTCTATAATCTGGGGATCATGGAACCACTGTGCATAAAGCGCGGTCTCAGCAATGGCTCCCATGGTCTGGTCATCCTCGGCGGGCGCACCAAAGAGGGCGGCCCGCATGGAGGGATTTGTGAGGTAGATCTTAAAAGCGGTGGCCCGCTGGAAGTGCCGGGCATTCTGATCGATGCGGTGAACGCGCCGGATGAGGAAGGCGGCCTCAAGATACTCAAGGTATCGGGAGAGGGTTGCCTTGGCGACACCCGAGGATTTGGAAAGTTCCTCAAGCGAGACTTCGTTGCCGGTATTGTAGGCGAGTGTGGTGAAGAGGCGATTGAGTTCCTGGATGTCTCGGATGCCGTAGAGCTGGGGAAGATCCCGAAGGAGGACCTTGTCGATGATGTCGCTCTTAATGAAGCGGGTCGTGTCGTCGCGAATGGAGGGATTGAAAACGGCCTCGGGGTAACCGCCGATGTTCAAATAGGCGACAAACTCACGGTTCAACGCCTCGATGTCGTTGGCGACGAATTCACCTCCCTCCAAGCGGATCAGGGTCTCTTCCTTGCCGACGAAAAAGAGGTACTCAGCAAAGGTGAGTGGAGGGAGGAGAAATTCGGTAAAGCGTCCGGCTCCTGACTCCCGGCTCTTCAACCGGAGTGCTGCTGCGGCTGATCCGGAGGCTATAAAGCGGATGGCCGGATAGCTGTCGACAAGGGACTTGAGATGGACTTCCCAGTCCTTCAGATACTGAATCTCGTCAAAAATGATAGTCAGGGGGGACTCTCGGGTGTGGCCAAAGTGCTCGATAAAACCGAGTACGAATGTCTCAAGTCCAGTGTCGGTATAGATGGGTGTCTCTAGGGAGAGAAAGAGGATGGAGTTCCCCGGTGTACCCTGCTTGAGAAGTTCACTTATGGTCTGATGGAGAATGACGGTCTTTCCGACCCTACGCGGACCCAATAAAATAATGGCCCGGCGAACCTCTCGGGTGTTGACGAGGTGAAAAAATGGATCGAAGTAGCTACGGCGCGGGAGATCCCGATAAGAGGAGGCGATCTCTCCATCGGCAGCCCACCAAGGGTTGTCAAAGGAAAGGCGCTTATCAATATCCTGCTGGGAAATCTGGAGCATGGATTAGAGTATGATTTATCTACCCAGTAATAGCAATTAGTATTATCGTGATATGCTTAATTGATTCGTTTAGTGCCAAAATGACTGCGGCATGGTGTTATTTGTAGCTGTTTGTAGCTGTTTGGTGCATTTGGTCACGCCGCCAAGACCTCGTTGAGTTCATCAAGCAGGTCGGGCAGTTGCTCGCCAAAGAGTTGATGGGCCTTGCCCAAGCCCCCGCGCTGGTTGAAGGGGGAGAGCTCCAGATCCTCGGGATCGATGCTCAGGGAGGTCGCGATGTGATCCCTGATGAGATTGAGCCAAGCAAGTTGCTCGGGGGTGAAAGTAGTTCCCTTCCTAGCCCTATCCATAAGCCATTCATTGAAGCGCTCTGACACGGAATCGGCAAAGGGAGTCAGAACGGGCTGTTGTTCCAGGGCAAAGCGGACGAGTGAGACAAGATCGGCGAAGCGCCCGGCCTGAGAGCGTCCCTTGACCTTGCCGGGAGCGGTGACGGCGAAGGCATCCCAAAGCCGATCCTCAGTCCAGGCGGCGTGATTGCTGCGAAGCTTCTCCTCCAGCTCCTTGAGCATCGGCTCAGTGAGCCTCTGCGCGTAGGGACGACTATAGAGGATCTGTAAGGCGGTGATCTCGGCCTGGTGCTGCTCGATGTAGTCGCGGAAGGAAGTGAGGAGGGTCATCGCACGTTCCTTCGCTGCGGCGTCGAACTCAGAGGAGAGGACGGCATCAATCGTCACCGTATCGATCACCTGCTCGGCCTCCTGCTTGATCTTCTCCAAGAGATCCCTGAGTTCGGGGAAATCAAACGGAGCGCAGGCTGCATCGGCCAGCTCTTTCCCGGCTGTTTCAAAAACTTCCTGCGTGATCTCAGCGGGTGATGCTCCGGGATTACCCGTGGCGTGCTCGGCAATGGCATCAGGATCGATGGCCCGGAGGAGTAAGCCGGAGAGCTCGGAGAGGGATTTGCCACCGCTGATTTCGACAACTTTCTTCGCATCGTCGCGGGAGATCTCCCGGTCGAGTCGTGCAAGTCGTCCCGCAAGGGTGGTGAGGGTATCTTCATCACGCTTGCCAAGAGCGACGCCGAGCAGGAGAGCTTTGAAGGGGACGGTGCGCTGGCGCTCTAGCGGACGGGAATCGGTCTTGTCGCTCTCACAGACACCGACGGCATCGACGATCACGAAGTGGGTCTTCGCATGGGCATCGGCACCACTGACGGCCTGCAAATCGGTGGGGGTGAGGACGCGAGTTCCCCTCCCCTTCATTTGCTCGAAGTAGGTGCGGCTGCGGGTGTCGCGGAGGAAGAGGAGGCACTCCAGGGGCTTGATATCGGTGCCGGTGGCGATCATGTCCACCGTCACGGCAATGCGGAGCTGCGGGGAGGTACGGAACTCCTGGATGAGGGTTTCGGATTTCTCGTAGCGGCGGGTCTCGGGATTGTAGGTCTTGTAGGTGATCTTCTTGGCGAAGTCGTTCCCCTTCCCAAAGACTTCGCGGACAAGATGAACAGTATCCTCTGCATGGGAGTCGTCTTTGCAGAAGATGAGTGTCTTCGGAACCATGGTGCGTCCTGGAAAGAGTTCGGTGAAGAGGGCCTCCTTGAATACCTGGAGAACCGTGCGGATCTGGGACTTCACCACGACGGAACGGTCGAGATCCTTGGCCGCATAGGAGAGATCCTCGTCGAGTCGCTCCCAGCGCGTGGCACGGGTTTCTTTGCTACGCCGATCAACATAGTATCCCTTCTCGACCTTGCCACCCTGCTCGGTGACTTCCGTCCTGATGCGATAGACCTCGTAACCGACATTCACACCATCCGCCACCGCTCGCTCGTGGTTGTATTCCATCACGAGGTTCTGATTGAAGAAACCGATGGTCTGCTTGGAGGGAGTCGCGGTCAGTCCGATGAGGAAGGCATCAAAGTATTCGAGCACCTGACGCCAGAGGCCGTAGATGGACCGGTGGCATTCATCGACAACAATGAAATCAAAGGCATCGGGTGGAATGGCGGGATTGTAGGCCACATCCCTCGGGCGCTCATCGGCTGAGGCGATCTCGTAGCCGGATTTCTCATCCAGGTCTTCGGACATCTCGGGTTCCCCTCGCAAGATCGAGTAGAGGCGCTGAACGGTGCAGATGGTGACGCGGGCGACATCGTCGAGCTTATTGGAGGTGAGGTGCTGGACATTATAGACCTCGGTGAATTTGCGTCCCGTGTCGGGGGTGACGAACTGCTGGAACTCATTGAGGGCCTGACGACCGAGATTGGCACGATCGACGAGGAAGAGGACACGCTTGGCCCCGGCGTGTTTAATGAGCCGGTAGGTGAAGCTGCAAGCGGTGTAGGTCTTTCCGGCACCAGTTGCCATCTGGATCAGTGAGCGGGGATGGGCTGCGGAAAAGGACTGCTCCAGATTGGTGATCCCTTCGGTCTGACAGCCTCGGAGATGGAGCTCCGTAAGGGGATAAGCAAAGGGCATTGCCGCAAGGCGGGCACGAAGGGTCGAAGGCTGGGCAAGCCATTCGGCAAGTGTCTCAGGACGATGGAAGGAGAAGACGCGGCGGGAGCGAGGCTCAGGATCGCGTTCGTCCCGGAAGTAGGTCTCCACACCCGTTGACTCGTAGAGGAAGGGGAGTGAGCTGGGAGTGATGGACTGAATGAAGTCGGGAAGATTCCCTGCGTAGTCCCCGGACTGCTCGGCGACGCCGGAAAGCAGGGTCCCCTGTTTCTTGGCCTCAATGACACCGACGGCTTTCCGATCCAGCATCAGGAGGTAATCGCAGCGGCCCGATTTAAGCGGCACCTCCCGGATGGCAATCCCCTTCCCGGCTCCCAGGTTGAGCGCCTTGTAATCCTGAATGATCCAACCCGCCTGGATAAGCATCGCGTCGATCTGCTGGCGGGCGAGTTGTTCGGGAGTGACCTCGGGCATGGTGGGGAAATTCAGTCCGTAACTAAACCTTTCCCAGAGAGAAATCCAAGACCGGACTGCCAGTCTTCTTCAATTCACCCTACCTCTCAACTGTAGACGCTCGGCCCTCGACTTTGCCCCCTTCCCTCAAGGCGCAGGAAGATTCGATGAAGAGCAAAACTCTGACTGGCGGGAAGAGGTTGGACTGCGACCAGGGAGCAGCCCTGTAAAGGGA